>CAYRVS010000019.1:0-19160 GCA_964427725.1 uncultured Planctomycetaceae bacterium
GGATGCCGCCCAGCCCCTCGACAGCGCGCTGTGGCGACGCATCGAAGCTGCGGAAATGCCCCCGGAGGAGCCGCTCTCCGCCGAGGAGCGCGCGCTGCTGCGGGCCTGGCTCGAAGCCGGCGCTTCGTGGACCGAGACGATCGATCCGTTGCGGTACAGTTCGGAACACCGCGCCGGTTATGACTGGTGGTCGCTGCAGCCGTTGACCAGGCCAGCAGTTCCCCAAGTGGGCACCGACTGGGCGCGGACAGCGATCGACGCTTTCGTCGCGCGGGGGCATCTTGATCATGCCTTGACTCCGGCCGACGAGGCCGAGCGACACGTGCTGCTGCGACGGCTGACGTTCGATCTGCTGGGACTCCCGCCCACGCTCGACCAGCAGGCAGAGTTCCACGCGGACGATTCTCCGGGGGCCTATGAGCGGTTGGTCGATCGCATGTTGGCTTCGCCTCATTACGGCGAACGGTGGGGCCGGCATTGGCTCGACGTCGTCCGCTTCGGCGAAAGCCATGGCTTCGAGCGCGATTTGCCCCGCGAGCACGCCTGGCATTACCGCGATTGGGTGATCGAGGCGCTGAATGCCGATCTGCCGTACGACGAGTTTGTGCGTCGACAGTTGGCGGCGGATGCGTGGACCGACGATGACGCGGCGGCGAAACGAGCGCTTGGATTTTTGGTGGCGGGTCCGCACGACACGGTCGTTCCGGTCAGCGTGCGGATGCGGCAATCGATGCGGCAGGACGAACTGGAGGATTTGATCGGCGTCGTCGGGCAGACCTTTCTCGGTCTCACGACCAACTGCGCCCGGTGTCACGATCACAAATTCGATCCGGTCTCGGCGAAGGACTACTACCAGTTGGCAGCGGTCTTCGCGGGGATCGAACCGGCGGAGCCGACGATCATCCCCCCGGCGGCGGCCGCGCGGCTGGCCGCCTGGGATCAGGAACTGAAGCAGCTCCGTCAACAGCTTCAGCGAGAGGCTGAGCCGATCCGTCAGGCGATCTTGCGGGAGCGCGTGACGAATGCGGAGGATCGCGACAAAGAGACGTTACCCCCACCGCTGGCGGCGTGGGATTTCACGCAGGGGCTGGCGGACTTGGTCCACGGACGACTCCCGACGTCGTATGGGCAGCCGGTGCTGACGAGCGAGGGGTTGGTCGTTGATGGGAAGTCGTACTTGTCGACCGAACCCCTTGGCGAAGATCTCACCGAGAAGACGTTGCATGCGCGGGTGCGGTTGGCCGACCTGGAGCAACGCGGAGGGGGCGTGATCGGCGTCACGTCGCTGGATGGGCATGTGTTCGATTCGATCACCTTTGGCGAACGGCAGCCGCAGCGGTGGATGGCGGGGAGCGACTTCTTCCGTCGGACCAAAGATCTTGAGGCTCCCGGAGAAGCCGAGGCGACCGCGCGGTTCGTCACAATGACGATCGTCTATGCCGCCGATGGGACGATCAGGGTGTATCGAGACGGTCAGCCGTATGGGGCGGGCTATGCGACGGAAGGAGTTCAGCGGTTCGCCGCCGGGGGGGCGAGGCTGGTGCTGGGGATTCGGCACATCGATGCGGAGGGAAACCGGGCGATCAAGGGAACGATTGCCTCGGCGGCGGTCTATTCGCGGGCCCTGACGCCCTCCGAAGTCGAGCGGATCACGCAAGCGGCGGTGATTGGTGAACCGGAGATCGCGGCGCGGCTGGAGCCCGAAGCACAACGTCGACGAGCGGAGGCGATCAAGCGGCTCGTCATGCTCCGGGAAGCGCGACAAGCGCTATCGCGCTCCGCGCCGCTCAATATCTACACGGCGGGGTTGCAGCAACCGGGTGAGACCAAGGTCTTGCGGCGGGGGAATGTCGCCGACGCGGGCGAGACCGTCGCGCCGGCGGGACTGAATGGGTTGCAGGCATGGCCGGGCGATTTGGGACTGCGCCCCGATGCGTTGGAGGCCGATCGGCGCAAGGCGCTGGCGGGGTGGATCACCGATGCGCGCAATCCGCTCTTCGCGCGGGTGATGGTCAATCGGTTGTGGCATTATCACTTCGGGGCGGGCTTGGTGGCGACGCCGAACGATCTTGGCTTCAACGGCGGCCGGCCGAGTCATCCCGAGCTGCTCGATTGGCTGGCGAGCGAGTTGATCGCGCAAGGCTACTCGCTGAAGGCGATGCATCGGTTGATCGTGACGTCGGCGGTCTATCGGCAGTCGTCCCGACACCGGGTCGACGCGGCGGCGAAAGACGCCGACAATCGTTGGATGTGGCGGATGACGCCGCGGCGGATCGACGCGGAATCGTTGCGTGATGCGCTGCTGGTGGTCAGCGGGGAGCTGAACACCACGATGGGGGGACCCAGCTATCACGACTTTCACAGCCACTTCTTCAAGGGGACGCAGTTCTACGACCCCCTTGAAGACCCCGATGCGACGACCTGGCGGCGGACGGTCTATCGGATGTGGGCCCGCAGCGGCCGCAGCCCATTCCTGGATACGTTCGACTGCCCCGATCCTTCGACGTCGACCCCGAAGCGCTCGGCGACGACGACCCCGCTGCAAGCCTTGTCGCTCTTGAATAACACGTTGGTGCGGACGCTGGCGGAGCGGCTGGCGCGGCGGCTCGAAGACGAGGCGGGGACCGATCCCGACCGGCAGATTCGTCAGGCTTACCGCCACTTGTATGCCCGCGATGTCACCGAGGATGAACTGGCCCTCAATCGCGAATTCCTCGCGAAACATGGTCTGGCGGCGGCGTGTCGGGCGTGGGTCAATGCGTCGGAGTTTTTGTTTGTGGATTAGGGCGCGTTGAGAGTTGAGAGTTGAGAGTTGAGAGTGGCGCGGATGGCAACGGAGTCCACGATGCATGCGTCGCCTTGGTCGCGGCGGGAGTTGCTGGCGAACACCGCCGGGCTGGCGGCGTTGGGGATGTTGCGTCCCTGGCAGCTTGGCGCCGCGGCGGGGCTGCATCATCGGCCGGTTTGTCGCCGGGTGATCCAGATCTTCCTGTGCGGGGGTTTGAGTCATCTCGATTCGTTCGACTACAAGCCCGCGCTTGAACAGTATCACGGCAAGCCCCTCCCCTCCTCCGAGCAACCGGAAACGTTCTTTGGCCGGGTCGGACTGTTGCGGAAGAACGATTGGGCGTTTCGACGGCACGGCGAAGCGGGGTTGTGGGTCTCCGACCTTTTTCCGCACCTCGCGACCTGCGCGGATGAATTGACGGTGATCCGGTCGATGGTCGCCGACTCGGCGAATCACACGCCGGCGACGTTTCAGGCCAATACCGGCTTTCGGCTGAACGGGTTCCCGGTGTTGGGGTCGTGGCTGTCGTATGGTTTGGGAGCCGAGGCCGACGATCTGCCGGCGTATGTGGTGCTGCCCGATCCGCGCGGGTTGCCGGCGGGGAGCACGATCAACTGGAGCAACGGGTTCCTCCCCGCGCGGCATCAAGGGGTTCCCTTTCGCACCAAGGGGAATCCCATCGACGACCTCTTTCCCCGCGGCGACTACGATCCGGAGGTGGAACGCGACACGCGAGACTTCATCGGAGCCTTGAACCAGCGGCATCGCGCGACGCGGCCCGAGAGTGAACTCGAGGCCCGGCTCGGCAGTTATGAACTCGCCGCGAAGATGCAGCTCTCGGTCCCCGCCGTCACCGATTTGTCGGGCGAGACCGCCGCGACGCAGTCGGCGTATGGATTGGATCGGCCGGAGACCGCCGAGTTCGGGCGGAGTTGTCTGCTGGCGCGACGGTTGCTCGAACAAGGGGTGCGAATCGTCCAACTGTTCGCGGGGGGCTCGTTCGGGTCGCCGCGGATCAATTGGGATGGTCACGAAGACATGCGGGAGAATCACTCCCAGGAGGCGTTACGGGTCGACCAGCCGACGGCCGCGCTGTTGCGTGACTTGCGGCAACGCGGGTTGCTCGAAGAGACGCTGGTGCTCTTCACGACCGAATTCGGTCGCACGCCGTTCACACAGTCGGCGGCGGAGACCGTCGGTACGGGGCGCGATCACAACATGTACGGCTTCAGCGTCTGGCTCGCCGGCGGCGGACTGAAGCATGGCCTGAGTTATGGCGGGACCGACGACGTTGGTTGGAAAGCGGTCGATCGACCGGTCCCTTGGCACGATTTCCACGCCACGGTCCTCCATCTGCTGGGGATCGACCATGAACGGCTGACGTACTATCACAACGGGATCGAGCGGCGTTTGACAAACGTCCATGGGGAGGTGCGTCACGAGTGGTTGGCGTGAACCGCCGGTGGTTGATCGGGAACCACGAAAGACACGAAAGGCCATGAATTCGATGTGAACAGCCTTTCGTCGAGTTCGTGATCCGGAATGGGTGATTGGGGCATCATCGGATTGCCGAAGTCCTGGCGCGCGGGACGAGGTGGTCCCTACGGGAAGTGGAAACGAACGATGACGAGGATGTGGACGATGTGGCGCGTGGTGCTGAGTGTGATGCTGTTGGGATGCGGCGGCTGGTGGGGGACTACGGTCGCCTACGGGCAGGCCGGATCGAGTTCGCCCGAGGAACTGCCGCGGATTCCCGCGCAGTCACCGGCCGACGCGCTGAAGACGTTTCGGCTGCAGCATGGGTTCACGTTGGAGCTCGTCGCCGCCGAGCCCGACGTGATCGATCCGATCGACGCCGCATTTGACGGCGACGGGCGGATGTATGTCGTCGAGATGCGCGACTATCCGTTCCTGCAGGAACAGCGGGCGCCGAAGTACCTCGCGCGGCAGCCGGAACGGTTCGGCGCGATTCGGCTGTTGGTCGATTCCGACGACGACGGCCGGATGGATCGCAGCACGATTTTCGCCGACGGGCTCGTCTGGCCGCAGTCGGTCTGCTGTTACGACGGCGGGGTCTTCGTGATCGCTCCGCCGGCGTTGTGGTACTTCAAGGATACGACCGGTGACGGCGTCGCGGATGTGAAGGAGAACGTCCTCTCGGGGTTTGGCTTGGCGAACGTGCAGGGCTTGTCAAACGGTCTCGAATGGTCGTTCGATCATGGCATTTACTGGGCGGGAGGCCGGGCGGGGGCGATGATCGAGCAAGGGGCCAAGCCCCTCTTCACGCTCAATCGTCAGGATTTGCGGCTCAATCCCAAGACCCGGACGGTCACCACCGTGTCGGGCGGCGAGCAGTTTGGTCATACGTTTGATGACTGGGGGAATCGGTACGTCTGCAACAACAGCAACCACCTCGAGCAGGTGGTGCTGCCGCAGGAGTACCTCGCGCGGAATCCGCAATTGAGCGCGAGCAACACCGTGCGGACGATCGCCGAGGAAGGGGCCGCCGCGAAGGTCTACCGGATCAGCCCGCCGGAACCATGGCGGATCATGCGGACGGCGCGGCGGGCCGCCGATCCGAAATTCGCGAACTCGCTGCCGGCGACGGAGTTGGTCGCCACGGGGTTCTTCACGTCGGCGACGGGGGTGACGGTCTATCGCGGCGGGGCCTATCCGCCGGAGTTTCAGGGGAACGTCTTCATCGGCGATGTCGGGGGGAACCTCGTCCATCGCAAGACCCTGGAACCTAACGGCATCGCGATGCTGGGCCGACGGACCGAGCACGAGGTCGAGTTTCTCGCTTCGACCGATAATTGGTTCCGCCCGGCGAACTTCGTAAACGCCCCGGACGGGACGCTGTACGTCCTCGATATGTATCGGGAGACAATCGAACACCCGGCGTCGATCCCCGAAGACATGAAAGAGCACCTCGATCTCGAAAGCGGCAACGATCGGGGCCGCATCTATCGCTTGGTCGCACCCGGCATGACGCGGTTCCAGCCCCCCAAACTCGAACGGCTTTCTGCCGTCGAATTGGTGCCGCATCTCGAATCCCCCCATGGGTGGGTCCGTGAGACGGCCCATCGACTGATCTGGGAACGAGGGGATCAAGCCTGTGTGCCGTTGTTGGAGCAGTTGGTGTCGCAGGGCGCGACGCCGCAATCGCGGCTGTTGGCGTTGTGGTCGCTGGCGGGGCTTGATGGGTTGACGGCGGCTCATTTGATGACGGGTCTTAAGGACGCGCATCCCCGCGTGCGGGAACAAGCGGTGAAGCTGGCGGGGCCGCGGATGACGCAGGATCTGCTTGCCGAGTGCGTACCGCTGCTTACGGATCCCGACCCGCGGGTCCGCTGGCAACTGGCCTTCTCGCTAGGCGATCGCGCCGTGGCGGGAAGTGACGTCTTTCTGCGGCAGCTCGCCGTGAAGTGGGGAACCGACGCCGACATGCGGTTGGCGGTCCTGTCGTCGATTCCGGCGACGGAAGCGGGGCGGTTTACCCAGGAATTGGTCTGGAATCCCGCCACGGCCGGCGAGCCGTTCACGCGGGAGATGCTGACGCTGACCGCCGCGGGGGGGGATGACGCCGCGGTCGGTGGGTTGCTTGGGGATTTGCTCACGCTGAGGACCGCGCCGACGGCGCGCCATCGACTGTTGCTCGCCTTCGCGGAGGGACTTGGGCGGCGCGGTCGGACCCTGGAGCAACCGTTCGCTTCGGGGGAGCCGCCCGCGGAACTGCGCGAAGCCTACGCGTCGTGGCGACAGCAGACGCTCGCGGCGCTGGCCGATCCCGCGACCGACACACCACAACGGCTGGCGGCGCTCGAGATCTTGACGCGGGTTCCGGGCGATGACGTCTATGCGTTGGCGAGCCAGTGGCTCGGACCTCAGACTTCCCCCGACCTGCAACTCCGCGCGGCGCGACTCTTGTCGACCGCGTCAAGCGGCGAATGGTCGCGGAAGCTGCTCGAGGCGTGGAAGGGGCTGGGGCCGACGACGCGGCGGGAGGCGATCGATCGCTGGACCCAATCGGCCCAAGGGGTCGGCGTGTTGCTGGATGGGGTTGAGTCGGAGACGATCCGCCCGGCGGAGCTCGATCGCGACAAGCAGACACTGCTGCTCGCCTTCCCGCAGGCCGATCTCAAAGAGCGCGCGAAGACACTGTTGGGGAGCGTGGGTGGCAACCGCGCGGAGGTGGTCCAGGGGCATCAACCGGTTTTGAGTCTGACGGGGGACGCCGCGGCGGGGAAAGTGGTCTACGCGAAGATCTGCATTCAATGTCACCGCGCGGGTTCCGAAGGGCATCAGGTCGGGCCCGACATGGCCTCGTTCCAGAACAAGGCCCCGGCCGACTTGCTGATCGCGATTCTCGATCCGAATCGCGAAGCCCAGCCGATCTACACCACTTATACGGCCGTGACGTTGCAGGGGCAGGTGGCGACGGGGATCATCGCCGCCGAGAACGCGACGAGCCTGACATTGCGCCGCGCCGAAGGGAAAGAGGAAACGCTGCCGCGCGACCAGTTGGAGGACTTGATCTCGAACGGCGTGTCGCTGATGCCGGAAGGGTTGGAGAAGGACCTCACGCCGCAGCAGTTCGCCGACGTGATCGCCTTCATCAAGGGCTTGGGCGGCAAACCGTAGCGACAAGGTCGGAGCGTTTCAGGGAGTCGGCGACGGTTCATGCGTCTGGGCTACAACACCAACGGACTGCCGCATCATCGCTGGGATGAGGCGGTGGAGCTGATCGCCGCGACGGGGTATCGGTCGGTCGCGCTGACGATCGATCACCATTGTCTCGATCCCCGCGCGCCGCAGCTGGCGGAGGAAGTCGCGCGGCTGCGGGAGCTTCTCGCGCGGCATAACTTGCGCTGCGTGATCGAAACCGGCGCGCGGTTCCTGCTCGACCCCGCGCGCAAGCATCAGCCGACGCTGCTGAGCCCGACGCCTGACGAACGGGATCGCCGGTTGGCGTTTTTGCGGCACGCGGTCGATGTGGCCGCCGCGGTGGGGGCGGATGCGGTCTCGTTCTGGTCGGGGACGCCGGTCGATGACGCGACGAACGAGACGTGCTGGACGCGATTGGTCGAGGGTTGCCGGCGGTTGGTTGATCATGCGGCCCAACGCGACATCCGGTTGGCGTTTGAGCCCGAACCGGGAATGTTCCTCGAAACGATGGCACAGTTCGCGCGGTTGCGCGCCGCGGTCGATCATCCGGACTTCGGCCTGACGCTCGATGTCGGACACGTCCACTGTCTGGGGGATGGCGACATCGCCGAGCATATCCGGGCGTTCCGTCATGTCTTATGGAATCTCCACTTGGAGGACATGCGGCCCGGCGTGCACGACCATCTGCCGTTCGGCGAAGGGACGATCGACTTCGCCCCGATCTTCGCCGCGCTCCGGGAGATCGGCTACGCCGGCGGCGTCCATGTCGAACTCAGTCGGCACGGCCACGTCGCGCCGACGATGCTGCGCGAGTCGTTCGCGTTTCTGCGAGAGTCCATGTCGGAGTAGTTGTAGGGCAGGCTCCCGCCTGCCGAGACTTGGCTCGCGATGCCGGTCATCGCGACTTATTCCATGCGGCAGGCGGGAGCCTGCCCTACCCGAGGACTGCGAGAGTAGGTGTCGGAGTGATGGTCTACTTTGCCGGAGAGCGACGAGCATGATGAATCCACGCGTGGTGGGATTATTCCTGGTGGTTTGGTTGGCGATCTGTGCGACGGCTTCGGCCGCCGAGCCGCGGCATCTGGTGGTGGCGCGGGCGGAGGGCCGATTCCTCGGATGGCCGGCGAATCATGGGCCGATGCATGCCTGGGGCGACGAGGTGTTGATCGCCTTCACTTCGGCGGTCCACCTCGATAAAGGCCCGCAGTCGCACACCTACGACAACACGCAGCCGCAGCATGTCTGGCTCGCCCGCAGCCTCGATCGGGGCGAGACCTGGACCATCGAGCGGCCCGAGGCGCTCCGCGGCCACAAGGATCCGCGTGCGGCGGAGATATTCCCCCCCACCGGCGGGATCGACCTGAGTGATCCGGACTGCCTCGTGATTTGCGGGTACGAGGACGATGACGACGGCGGCGGCTGGTTTCAGGTCTCGCGCGATCGCGGCCGGATGTGGTCCGCACGGCAGGCGCTCCCCGGGTTCGGCATGCCGGGGCTGTGCGGTCGCACCGATTACGTGATCGATCGCGAGGGGCGGGCGGTCTTTCTGTTCATCGCGACGAGCGCGCACAAGATGAAGGAAGGCCGGGTCTTCGCCGCGCGCACCGCCGACGGCGGCCGGACTTGGGAGCGGCTCGGCCTTGTCGGGCCCGATCATGCGGATGGTTTTTCGATTCAACCCGCGACCGTCCGCCTGGCCACGGGAGACTTCGTGACCGCGACCCGGTGGCAACGGCCGGGCCGCAGCGGCATTGAACTCCATCGCTCAGCGGACCAAGGGGTCACGTGGGCCACACAAGGAAACGTCTGCGACACGGGGGCGCGGAGCACGGCGCTCGACCTGACGCGCGTCGCCGACGGCCGGTTGGTGCTGGTCTATGCCCAGCGCGACCAGCGGAAACTCTGCGCGCGGATCAGCGCCGATGACGGGCACACCTGGAGCGACGAACTGACGCTGCGCGACCAGGCCGGAAACTGGGATCTCGGCTATCCACGCACCATCGAACGCCCGGATGGGGCGTTACTGACGGCATACTACTGGAACGACGATCCCACGAAGGAACGCTACATCGCGGGAAGCGTATGGCGTCTGCCGGAAGCCGCGGGGAAATGAGTTGCAATCACACGGTTCAGAGCCGCCGCGTGTCGCGGCGGTCATCCGCAACACATCCGCCGCGACACGCGGCGGCTCTGAACGGCCCGATCATACCGCGAAGCTCGCAGCCAGTTCGGTGAGTGACTTCACACGCGGGAGCACGGCGGTCTGCGACGTGTCGTCACGATCCAGCCACCACGCCGTGATCCCCGCACGACGGGGGGCGGCGACGTCGCTTTCCGGATCGTCGCCGATCATCACCACCGATCCCGGATCGGCGTCGAGTTCGCGCAGCATCGCCTGATAGAACTCCGGCGCGGGTTTGCGCCAGCCCAACGCCGACGAGACCAGCACCCGCTCGATCGGCCGCAGTTCGGGGAACGCGGCGACGATCGGCGGTAACCGACCGTCGAAGTTCGACGCCATCGCCAGCCGAACACCCGCGCGGGCCGCCCGTTCGAGCGTCACGGCGACATCGGAATAGACTCGCCAGTGACGCGGCTCGGCGAAATGCCGCCACAAGGCCTCGAAACAGCCGGGTTGATCCGTGACATCATCGAGCACGGTCGCGACGATCCAGGCCCACCGCGCCCGTTCCTCGGCCTCCGACGTGCGACCAATTCGCTCGGGAGGGAAGCACCGGATCTCACTGTCGCGAAACGCGCGACCGAACCGCGTCCGCAGCTCGTCGACCGTCCGCCGCGACCCATGTTCCCGGCCGATCCGCGCATAGGTGTCGGCGACGCCGGGCTCGGGGGTCAGCAACGTGCCGACGGCGTCGAACACCAGCCAATCGACTTCCGTCGGCGAGACGATGGGCGTGATCGGGCTCACGAAGGTTGAGCCGCTTTCCACAGATTCAGCGTGATATGGGCTTGCCCCTGATGGTGGGCCTCGTGCCAGGCGATCACCTGCAGAATCCGTTCGAGGTTCCACCCGCGTTCGCGGAAAGCGTCGGGGATCACGCCGAGGTCTTGGTCGGTGAAGCTCGACAACGAGTTCTTCAGATGGGTCCGCGATTCGGTCAGCAGCTCGCGGATCAGCTCGAGCGATGGGAGGTCGTCATCGGGGACGCTGCCCCCCTTGAACCGCGGCACGAGATCGGCGTACGCGGCGGGACGGCCGAAGAGCCGCTCGGTCGCGAACAGCTCCTCGGTCACGCCGATATGGCACAACTGCCAGGCAATGTGCGCTCTGCCGGGTCCGGGTCGATAGCCCAGAACCTTCATCGGGTCGGCCGCTTTGGCGACTTCATCCATGGTGAGGAGCGTTCGGGTTCGCTGAAACTCGAAGACCCGCAAATAGACCGCAATCGTCGACATCGGCGCGTTCCCATACCGTAACTTGGCTGGATGGCCAGCATCATGGCTCGTCACCATGCCATGGGCAAGAGTTCGGGCGCCATCTGATGGGTGGCCCGGCCGGTCTCGGCCGGGTGCCGAAGGCACAAGATGCCGCGCCATGCGGGTGGTTCGCCGCGGCATAATCCCACGAGTCAAGAGCGCGACGACGATCGACTCCCGGTGATCTCACGATTTTATGGGATCTAACAGGGAGGCGAGACACGGCGGGCTGACGCCGCGCCGCTCTTTGTCTGAACGTCACATGGTGGAATTGCGTTTCCGGCGGGCGACGACGCTCGGACGGGTTGCTATGTTAAAATCGAACGGGCCGCAAGTTGGCGGGAGAGCGTCACACCCGCCGATCGCGGCGCGAATGTCCGTCCAGCGCGAACCGCCATGTCTTCCAGTTTGCTGCGCACCCGTTCGACGCTTCATCTGCCGATCACGCTCAGCGTGGTCCTGATGGTCCTCAACGCCACGTTGATGGTCTGTTGGATCGTGCTCCTCGCGCGGTCCAACGGCTGGGCGGCGCTGATCATCGGCGTGGTGGTCTTCGCGCTGATCCTCGCCGGCCTGTCGTTCTACATGGTCCTGATGATCAAGGAGGTTCGGCTCAACCAGCGGCAGGCGAACTTCGTCGACAGCGTGACCCATGAACTGAAGTCCCCGATCGCCTCGCTGCGGCTGTATCTCGAGACGCTGCGGCTCCGCCGGATCCCGGACGATCAGCGCGACAAGTTTTACGGCGTGATGGAGGAGGAGCTCGTCCGGCTCGACCATCTGATCACGCAACTGTTGGAGGTGGGGCGGCTCGACGCGATCGGGCAACAATCGGAACCGGAAGAACTCGAATTGTCGGCGCTGTTGCAGAAATGCGGCGTGACGGCGTGCGCGCTGCACAAACGCGACCCGGCGAACACCTTGAGCTACCAACTCGTCCCGGTGCCGCTCTTCGCCCGCCGGCTGGTCGTGGAATCGGTCTTCCAGAACCTGATCGACAACGCCATCAAGTATGGGGGCGACCCGCCGCAGGTCGAGATCGCCGCGAAAGTCGAACGGGGCCACGTGGTGGTGCGGATCAGCGACAACGGGCTGGGGGTGCCGCCGGAGCTGCGGAAGCGGATTTTCGGATTGTTTTTCCGCGGCGGCAGCGAACTCACGCGGCGACAGAAAGGGACGGGGCTGGGGTTGTACATCGTGCATACGCTGGTCCGCCATCTGAAGGGGCGGGTGAGCGTGCATGATCGCGTCGGGCAACCGGGATCGGTGTTCGAGGTCGTGCTGCCGACCAAGGGGGCCGCATGAAAATCCTCGTCGTGGAGGACGAAGCCGCGATGGCGGCCGGCCTCAAGTACAACTTCGAGCAGGAAGGCCACGAAGTGCTGGTCGCCGGGGACGGGCCGACCGCGCTGAAACTGTTTCAGGAGGCCAAGCCCCCGGTCGATCTGGTGATCCTCGATCTGATGCTCCCCGGGATGAGCGGTTACGAGACCTGCACGGCGATTCGGGGTCTCGACAAGCTGGTCCCGGTGCTGGTCATCTCCGCGAAGACCCTCAGCGAAGACAAGATGCACGCCTTCGACTGCGGGACCGACCAATACATCACGAAGCCGTTCGCCTTGCCGGAACTGCTGAACCGCGTGAAGAACCTGCTCGAACGGCATCGCGTGATTCAGGCCGCCGCGCGCGGGAATCAGGAACCGAGCGCCGCGGCGGACGAGTTCCGGTTCGCGAACGTGCGGATCAATTTCCGGACGTTCGAGGTGCATGTGGGGGAGCGGACCCACAATCTGACGACGCTGGAGATGCAGCTCCTCAGGTACTTTGTCGACCACGCCGGGGAAGTCCTGCCCCGCCATCGGATCATGAACGAAGTCTGGGACGACACCGCCGATGTCAGCACGCGGTCGATCGACAATTTCGTCCTCCGGTTGCGGAAGATCCTCGAACCCGATCCCGCGCGGCCCCAACACATCCTGTCCGTCCGCGGCACGGGTTATCGTTTCGTCACGGGAACGAACGGCGGGACGTGAATGCGGTGATGATCCCGCATTTCGTGATTCGCGGCGGCGTGGCCGGGATCGGCCATCAGCCGCGCCAAGGTCGACGCAGTTCGACATCCCAGATGCGGGCGGGGCGGGTGCGCCGGCCGATGTGATGATCGGACTACGCCGCTCAACGAGCGCTTCCATAGCCAGGGGCACCCGCCCCTGGCGCGGGTTGATGCTCCACCATGGTCGGTGGCATCGGCCGGGGCGGGTGCCCCGGCCGATGCGATGAATGATGCTGACCAATCACCAACCGCCGGCGCGGAGCACGGCGAGGGCCGCTTGGCGAACTTCGGCGGATCGCGGCGCGGCGGTCTCCGGCCAGGGGGTCGCGCCTTCCAGCAGTCGGACGATCCGTTGTTGCAACTCGGTGCGTAATCCGTCGGGGAGCCGCTGGAAAGTCCGCGAGAAGACGAGCGGACTGACGCCCAAGTGGTAGACGCGCGATTCGAGGTCGAGTTGCTTGAGCGCGGTCCCTTGCGGATTGGCGACATCGCCCGCGGCGTAACGCTCGGTGAAGCCCCCGATGCCGCGAATCGGACCGTTAAGCGGAACCTCGTCCAACGTCAAGAGCGCCGTCACCAACTCATCAAGAACCGTCACGTCCTGACCCAGGCGCGCTTCGTGACCGCCGCGAACCAACAAGTTGTAGGTCTCGGACTGATGATCGAGGACCAACGCGGCGGCGATGTCGCTGGTCGCGACGGGATACGCCGAGAGATCGACGAGCGGCGCGAGGTCGGCAACGGCGCCGCGATAGAGGGGTTCCTCCCGTTGACGGGCGAATTCGTCCGAGCCCCGCAGATTGCCGCGGTGCGGTTGCCGAGGCGTTTCCCCCGTGATGTACCAGCCCCCCCACCGCAATTCGATGGGGGTCGCCTGGGTCACTTTGGCGCGACCGGAGACCAATCCGCCGCGCTCGGTCGTTTCGAACGAGCGGACCAGAAAGCCGGGGACATAGCCCGATTTCGCGATGGCGTGACAGCCGTTGCAGCGCTCTTCGCGGCGGGGATGAAACCCGGTGTCGTCCTGCGGAATGGCGTAGAAGATCGTCCCTTTGACGGGGTCCTGAGCCATCAATTCGATCAGCGGCGCGCCGGGAATCCAGCCGAGGATCACTTCGTCGTTGAAGTAGAATGCCCGAGGGGTTTGCGGCCCGATATGCCCCGCCTGCAGCGAGCTTTTCGAGAAGAGAAGCAACTGCGACTCGACGGGGAGTCGCAAGGCCTCGAGCAACCCCGGGAGATAGCCCTGCGTGGGATGGTAATCGAGCTTGGTCGCCCCGTCCGCGACCCGGGTCATCAGGTCATGGAACGCGTTGTCGGTCTCGACGCCGTAGTAATCGATCTCCGCCGACCCGATCGCCAACCGTTTGCCCGATTGGGCCTCCAAGGAGCCGTTCGCCGACACCAGGCAGACGACCACGCCACACCACATCCATCTGGTCATCGTTCAGCGCCTTGTCACTTGATCCACGTCAGGGGGAACCACAAAACACACGCAAGCGCACCAAAAACCCCAAGCCCCGACGCAGGCAATTTCTTTCGTGCCCTTTGGTGCTTTTCGTGGTTACACCCCCCGTTCGCCGGTCCGCGATTCCCGTGGTTCACGCGATCTTCCAGCCGTCCCGCAGCAGCGACTCCTTCGGCACCACGATCACCCCCTCTTCGCAGACGACCAGCGAGTCCTTCGGCGCGCACGTCAGACCCTTGGGCGAGATCCTGACGTTTCGACCGATCCGGCAGTTTTTGTCGACGATCGCCCCCTCGATATAACTCCCCTCGCCGATCCCCACATGCGGTTGTCCGCTTTGCTCGTCGGCGAGGCGTTCCTGGTCGCTTTGGAAGTAGTCGGCCCCCATCAGGACCGAGTTGCGGATCGTCACGTTGCGGCCGATCCGGCAGCGGAGCCCGATCACGCTGTTCTCGATGACCGCGCCCGGTTCGATCAGGCAGCCGTCGGAGATCAGGCTCTGCGTGATCGTCGCGCCGTCGCAGCGGGTGGGGGGCAACATCCGGGCGTGCGTGAAGATCGGCGCGTCTTCGTCATCGAGCCGGAACGCCGCGTCGGTCCGGCAGAGATCGAGGTTCGCCTCATAGAACGAGCGAATGGTGCCGATGTCCTCCCAGTAGCCGTCGAACAGATGGACCTGCACCTGGTGGGTGCGGATCGACATCGGGAAGACTTCCTTGCCGAAGTCTTGATAATCGTTCTTGGTCAACAGCTCGACCAGGACGTCGCGGTTGAAGAGGTAGATCCCCATGCTGCCGAGGCAATCGCGGCCGCGGCTGGCGATCCCCCGCGCGTCGATCCAGCTCGGCTCGGTCCGCACCATGTCGATCTCGTCGTCGGTCTGCGGCTTTTCGAGGAAACCGCGAACCCGGCCGTCGTCATCGAGCCGCATGATTCCGAAGCCCCGCGCCTGTTCGCGGGTCACCGGCAGCGCGCCGATGGTGACATCGGCCCCCGATTTTTGATGCGTCTCGAGCATCTCGCGGTAGTTCATGCGATAGAGCTGGTCGCCCGACAGGATGAGGGCGTAGTCGATCCCTTTCTGCTGCAGGAACCGCACGTTCTTGCGGACGGCATCGGCGGTTCCCTGATACCACTCCATCCCCTCCATGGTCTGTTGGGCGGCGAGGATTTCCACGAACCCGCCGTCGAAGCGGTCGAAGCGATAAGTCTGGCGGATGTGCCGGTGGAGACTGACCGAGTTGAACTGCGTCAACAGATAGATGCGGTTCATGCCGCTGTTGATGCAGTTCGAGATGGGGATGTCGATCAGGCGATATTTCCCCGCGAGGGGGACGGCGGGCTTCGAGCGGAACTGCGTCAGGGGGAAGAGTCGCGTCCCTTTGCCGCCGCCGAGAATGAACGTGGTGACGTTGGCCATCATGTCCTCGTCGTAGATGTGCGTCGTGAAGTCGATTCAGTGAGGGAAGCCGCGAAATCGACCGTGTGGGGGCCGTCTTCGCAGGGTCCAGTATACACCATCGGCTTGTCTCGGAGACAGCCGCGCGGGGCGCTTCCCAGAGCCGGGAAGACATCGTGAATCACTCGCGTCGACACAACGAGCGGCGCGGCGTCAGCCCTCCGTGCAAATCTCACACGATTCACCACCACACGGCGAAGATTCAATCTCGTGCACCCACAACACCGCGATTCGCGCCGCGTCCGGTTCTCCTCGATGACGAACACCGCGCCTCGATCCCGCCATGGCGCTTCGCATGGCGGGCTGACGCCGCGCTGCTCGTTCCCTGAACTAAGCAGCGGGTCTGGAACAAGCACTCCGATCCGGCCGCAGGCTGTTGCCGGTCGGGCCTGCGGCGGTAAACTCGACGTTATGCAAGTCATCGTTGATCCGACCCGTCGTGCCGCGCGCTGGAGCTGGGCGTTCCTCCTGGTCGTCGGAGGCTTTGGGCTTCCCAGTGGAAGCACCGGGTGGGCGGCCGAGGTGGCGGAACCCGCCGCCGTCGAGTTCTTCGAGAAACGGGTTAGGCCGTTGCTGGTCGAACACTGCGGGAAATGTCACACGGGGGAGACGATCAAAGGGGGTTTGCGGCTCGATTCCCGGGCGGCGCTGCTGACTGGAGGGGGCACCGGACCCGCGATCGTTCCCGGCGACCCCGACCAGAGTCTGCTGATCGAGGCGATCCGTTATGCCCCCGAAGGCTATCAGATGCCGCCGACGGGGAAGCTGCCCGACGAGGCGATCGCCACGCTGACCGAGTGGGTCCGCCAAGGGGCCGTGTGGCCGGGAACCCCCGAATCGGTCGATCCCCATCCCGGGACGATCAATCTCGCGGCCCGCGCCCAACATTGGTCGTTTCAACCGGTCGCGACCGTCACCATTCCGGACGATACAACGTTCAAGGTGTCGCGGACGCCAATCGATCGGTTCATCGGAGCGAAGCTGCAAGCGGCCGGGATGGTTCCCTCGCCGGAGACCGACCGGCGGACATGGCTCCGACGTGTGACCTACGATCTGATCGGCCTGCCCCCGACCCCGGAAGAGCTCCTCGCCTTCGAGCGCGACAATCGACCCGATGCCTATGAGCAGACGATCGAACGGCTGCTCGCCTCGCCCCATTATGGCGAACGCTGGGGCCGACATTGGCTCGATCTGGTCCGTTTCGCCGAGACCGGGGGCCACGAGTTCGACTTCGAGATTCCGCACGCCGCCCCTTATCGCGACTACATCATCCGGGCCTTCAATCAGGACCTGCCGTACGATCAACTGATTCGGGAACACCTCGCGGGGGACCTGCTGCCGGCCCCGCGCCGCGATCCGGCGACCGGACGCAACGAGTCGGTCATCGGCACCGCGTTCTATTGGTTCGGGCAGGGGAAGCATTCCCCCGTCGACCTGCGGGCCGAAGAATGCGACACTGTCGACAATCAGATCGACGTCCTCGGCAAAACGTTTCAGGGACTGACCATCGCCTGCGCGCGCTGTCACGACCACAAGTTCGATCCGATCCTGCAGCGTGATTACTACGCCCTCGCCGGGTTCCTGCAAAGCTCGCGGCAAACGATCGCCGACACCACGCCGCCGGAAGCGATCGAGGCGGTCGTGGCCGATTTACGGGCCCAGTCCCGCCGATCGATCGCGCCGGTCCTCAAACAGGTGGTCGCCGCCGCCGACCGGTTCGTGGCGGAACTCCCTCGACGGTTGTTGTCCGATGCGACGGATGACCGGCTTTGGCGCGAATCCTTGATCAAGCCCGCCGGGCCCGATCGCGCCGATCCGTGGCACTTCTGGGCCCATTGGGGTCATACCGCCGACATCCCGGCGCGAATCTCCGGCTGGCAAACCCTGCGCCGCGGCGAGGCGGAACAACAGGCCGCCACCGGTCCTCAACTCCTCTGGGCCCCGTGGCAAACCACCACCGAGGATCAGCAGCCGCTCCCCGTTTGGCGGTATGAAGGCGCCGCCTTTGCCGAGACCGATCCCTCGGGTTGGTTGTGGGGGAACACGCCGACGAAGCCGCTGCTGGGCATCGCCTCTCCCGCCGCGTGGGGCGACTCGGGGACCATCTCCCCGCGACTGGTCGGCACGCTGCGGTCTCCGACCTTCACCATCACCACGCCCTATCTCGACTACGTGCTTCGCCGTCGCGGCGGACCGCCCCATCCCCCCCGGCAGAACAAGGTCGGCCAAGTCCACCTGATCATCGATGGATTCCAGGTCATCCGGTCCCCTCTCTACGGGCACCTGACGATCAACGTCGAACCGCATGACCAACGTCGTTGGGTGCGGCAAGACTTGCAGAGGTTCCAAGGGCGAAAAGCGTACATCGAGATCGAGGATTTCGATGACGGCTCGTTCGTGCTGGAGTCGGTCAGCGCCTCGCAGGGACCGCCGCCGGCCGCCGCGTACAACGCGCTTCTCACACGAGCCGTCGACGCCGCGGCGATCGAAACCTCGGCGGATCTCGCGGCGGTCTATCAACAAGTCTTCGCGTCGATCGTCGACAAGCTGCGACAGGAGGCGACCTACGGCGTCCCCGCCACGCGCGGTCCCGATGGTCCCGCCGTCGCCGCGTTAATCAACGCCCTCTTGCCGCTCTTGACCATCCCCGAAGAGCCGGCGATCGCCGCCCTTCTGGCCGAGCGTCAAGCGATCGAAGCCCGTCTCCCCACGCCGGCATGGACCATCGGCATGGCGGACGGCACCGCCGAAGATGAGCAACTCTTGATTCGCGGCAATCCCAAGAAGACGGGGGAGGTGGTCCCACGCAGCTATCTCACGACCCTCGCGAAGCATCTCGGGGAAGCCGCGCTTGGTCCGGATGGCGATGAAGCGGGAAGCGGCCGGTTGCGTTTGGCGGATTGCGTGGCCGATCCGCGAAATCCCCTCACCGCCCGGGTCCTCGTCAATCGCGTCTGGCAGCAGCACTTTGGCCGCGGCCTTGTCCCCACGCCCGATGACTTCGGCCATATGGGGCAACCCCCGTCCCATCCCGAGTTGCTCGATTGGCTGGCGAGCGAATTCGTCCGCGGCGGCTGGTCGATCAAGGGGCTTCACCGATTGATCCTCAACTCGGCGACCTATCGGCAGAGCAGTCGGCTGAGTGACGCGGCGACGGAAGACCGCGATCCGCAAAACCTGCTGCTCCACCGCATGCCCATTCGTCGACTCGAAGCGGAACCGATCCGCGACGCGCTACTGCAACTCTCCGGACGGCTTGACGATCGGCTCTACGGGCCCAGCGTCCTAC
>CAYRVS010000019.1:19170-37027 GCA_964427725.1 uncultured Planctomycetaceae bacterium
GGTCAAAGTGGCCCGCTTGATGGCGCGGGACGCCGCAGCCTCTATATCAACGTCCGCCGCAACTTCTTGAGTCCGATGTTTTTGGCGTTCGACTTCCCGACCCCGTTCACGACGATGGGCAAGCGTTCGACCTCGAACGTGCCGGCACAGGCCCTGACGTTGATGAACAACCCCTTCGTGATCGATCAGACCCGCGCCTGGGCCGACCGAGTCACCGCGCGCGAGCCCGACTCCGAGGCCGCCATCCATCGGTTCTACCAGGAAGGGTTCGGCCGGGAACCAACCGCCGACGAACTTACCGCCGCACGGGAGTTTGTCGCCGCGGCCACTCCGGAGGCGTGGCGCGACTTCGCGCACATCCTCGTCAACGTGAAGGATTTCGTCTTTCTGGAATGAACGGGAACCGCGTGATTTCCCTGAAAACGAGGGCAGGCGTTGGATCGCATCCCGGTGTGAATGATCATTGACCCAGGAACGTTGACATGGGCACCCGGCAGACACAATCTCCTTGGGGAATCGCCGTCGCGCTAGTTCGACGTGGTGGGATTGCCGGTCTCTTCGCTTGTTTGTGCGTCGGCTCGGTAAGTCGTGACGTCGAAGCCCAAGCCCCCGCCAAAGCGCGCGGTAAGGGCCCAGCCGCGGACATCCCCGTCGGCGTGCGCGAGTACACGTCGAAGAACTTCGTCGTCCGGACCGACCTCCCGCCCGAAGAGGCCCGCGGGCTGCTCGAACGGCTTGAAACGATGATCGCCCAGGTCGGCCGCTACTGGGGACAGCCGAACAAGCAGATCATCGAGATGTACGTCGTCCACAGCCTCGACGTCTGGCCGGCGGGGAGCATTCCCCCCGAGCCGTTGCAAAGCGTCGCGTCCGGCGGCGGGCTGACGGTCAGCCAGACGCTGTCGGCGGTCAATCCGACCACCGGTCGCAAGGCGGGACACATCGCGACCAAGTCGGTCGTCTACGCCGTGGCCGATCGGGGGACGCCGCTGCACGAAGCGGTTCATGCCTATTGTTCGCAGACCTTCGGGACCGCCGGGCCGACGTGGTTCGCCGAAGGGATCGCCGAGTTGGGTCAGTATTGGCGCGATAAGGACATCAGCGTTCAGATTCATCCCGGGGTGCTCGAGTACCTGCAGGGCAGCGATCCGGTGCCGTTGGAGGAGATCGTCGATCTGTCGCAGCGGACGGGTGACAGTTGGCAGAACTACGCCTGGCGTTGGGCGCTGTGCCATATGCTCGCGTTCAACCCGAACTACGCCCAGCGGTTTCGGCCGTTGGGGCTCGACATTTTGAACGACGGCCGCGAGACCTTTCAGTCGGTCTATGGCCCGATGGCCCCCGAAATCTCGTTCGAGTACCTGCAGTTCCTCGAACATCTCGACAACGGCTACCGCGTCGACCTGTGCAGTTGGAACTGGAAGGTGAAACCGGTCGGCCTGAAAGGGAAGAATACCCTGACGGCGAAGATCGAGGCGGGCCGCGGCTGGCAACCCGCACGGCTCCTTGCCAAGACCGGTCAGACCTACGCCTATACCGCCGAAGGGGATTGGGAGACCGCCGAGAAGGACGGCGCTTGTACGGCCGATGGTCACCCCGACGGTGTCGGCAAACTCGTCGGCGTGCTGTTCCATGACTATCAGCTCTCGGAGCCTTTCGACCTCGGCGCGACCGGGACTTGGACCGCCCCGAGCGATGGCGCGCTGTTCGTCCGGTGTCAGGACGCCTGGAACAGCCTGGCCGAGAATTCGGGGAGCGTGACGCTCAAGCTCAAATTGTCGGAGGCCGACCGCGAGTGATCGGCGGCCATGACGCTTGCCACGAGCTGCCGCTGCAAGCCATAGGCCGGGGCACCCGCCCCGGCCGCGTTCACCCACCGAGTTTTAGATGGATCACGCGCGAGGGGCGGGTGCCCCTCGCGATCGTAGGGCCCGTGGTATGGTCGCAGTCATCCGATCCGCCCGAACAACCGCCGATAGACCCGCAGCATCCGCCGTTCGGGGAAGGTCACCCAACTGAAATCGCGGCGCAGCAGGACGCGGCGCTGCGCCTGATACGCCAGCAGGCGGTCATGACGGGCCTGCAATTCATCGATCTCCGGCGCGAGCAAGGACGCGAGCTCCGCCAAGACCGCCTGATGCCGCAGGTAAAGCCGGCGGCGTGCCGCGCGCCGATCCCCACGCTTCTCATCTGGTCCCGCCTGCGACCGATCGAGTTGTTCGGCGAGCGCCCCGAGCTCTGCCTCAAGCACGGCAGCCCGACCCGACAAAGGCTGGGGGAGATAACGGGTCGGGTGAAACCGCCGCCGCCGGATCGCCTGCCGCAGCTCGCCTGATTGCAAAGAAGCGAACGTGCAGGCGTCGCGGATCCCGGTTCGCGGACCATCCGCCAATTTGTACGCCAAGCCGAAATTGCTCGCCCCCGCGTACGGCGAATGGAGCGTCGCCGAGACGGTCAGAAACGTCGGCGGTTCGAGCCCGAAGAACCGGGCGATCAGCGCGTCGGTCATCTCATCGTACTTCGCGCCGCCGAGACCATGGACGAACAGATCGGCGAGCCCCAATCGCGCGAACATTGTGGTGGTCAGGGCGCGCGTTCGCAGATGAATCCCCCGCGCGGCCCATGTGGCGAGCGCGGCGACCGCGGCATCGCCTCGTCCCGTAACCGGCGGCATCGTTCCGATCACTCCGTGTCGATCACGCAGCTCGATCCCGTGTTCACCCAGCCGCGCCCATGGCCGATCGCGCAGCGTCTCACCTTCGCGCCAAACCCAGAACGGGGCCTCCCACCAGTCCCCCTCGCGGCTCAGTTCGGGCACCGGATGGGCGCGGCTGCGGACGTGATTGACCCGCCGATACTCCGCCAGGATCGCGTTATGGCACGGGACGAACTCCGGCAGTCGCGCGAAAAGCTCCGCCGCGAACCGCAGAAACGGCGGCAGGACGCAGACCCGCGATAACGGCAACTCGAGATTCGCGAGTCCCCACCGGCGTTCCTGCTCGACCCGCGCCGCCGTCAGCGCGGTCGCCAGTTTCCCCGTGCGGTGGGCGGTCGCAATCGCGGTCGGCCAGGCCTGCTCGACGATCGGCGTGATCCCCCACGGCCGCATCGCCGCGCTCAACCGCGTCGCGAAGCTCTCGAAGACCTCGACCTGCTGAATCCCCGTGGTTTCCCACGGTTGCTGTGGCCGCGGCGCATCGAACGGAAGCGGTTCCAATTTCGCGGCAACGCGCGTTCCGACCGGCACCATCACGCTCGACTGCGTCGACGCGTCGCTGTCGACGATCAGATGGAGGCTGGTTCCCCCCACGCGCCGCGCGAGACGATCGAGCGCGTAATTCTTGGCCCATACGCCGGGATGAAAGAGTTCGGGCTGATGTCCGCCGACGATCAACGGGCCGACACCCACCGGCCCCGCCGTCGCGCCGAGGTCGCGGGTGGTGGACTCGATCGCCGCGGCTTCACATGCGGCGCGGCACCACACACGCCAAGCCGACCAGTCGAGTCCCGTGGGGGACCGTCCCATTTGGGCGAAACGCGTTTGATTTGCCGTCACATGGCCGGGGGCTTCCTCCCAGGCGGGGACGACGACCGCTTGACCATGCTCGGCGGGGGCGCGCCACTCCCGTTTGACGATCGCGCCACCTCGCCACGGCTCCGCATTGGTCATCGCGTCTTACGGACTCCCGAAGCCCCTCGCCGCCGACCGGCAGGTTCCCGCAGTCTACAATTCGCTGACGAGAATAATCCCCACGATGACATCGTACGCGGCATGGCAACCGACCGCGACTCCGAAGCCCCGCCAGACAAAGAGCGCGCCGAACAGCAGCCCGGCGATTCCGCGAAAGGCGAACCCGAACCACAACTCGCGGCTCGATTGCACGCGGGCCATCGCGTCGGCGAAGACCGAAAGCAGCGTCGCGTCGCTGCTGGGAATCAGGTAGTGCGCCAGCGCGAACAGCAGACTGGTCACCCCGATCGACCCGGCCAGCGACCAGTTCGTCGGCACCAGCAGGAACCGTAGCAGGACATAGACCGCCGGGATCAAAACCAACCGAAACAGGAACTCTTCGTAGATTCCCGCGCCGAGAAAATGGACCAGCCGCATGCCGACCCAGGGCAATTCTCCGGGAGTGGCGACGGCGAGCGGGAGCGCCGCCTCGGCCCGCATCCAACTGTCGGCCCCCTGCCCGATCAGCACCAACAGGCAGGCGAACAGCAGGCTTTCCGCCGACATGCCCGCGAGCGTCTCACCCCGGATGCGCCAGGGGAGCTTGGTCGCCCCTTGCCAAACCAGGAAGACGCCGATCACCACCAGCGGAACCACGCTCCCCCATAACCCGCTGCGCTGCGTCAATTCGGTCCGTAGCCATTCGTCCGCGCCATTGCGGGCCGAACCGAGCGCGCTCGTCGACCACCAGGCGCCAACCTCATACGCCAACAAGAGCGGCGCGATGAACGCCAGATTGACCAGCGGCCTGCGCGTTTCGATCCAGTAGTTCCGCGGTTCGTCGGGTGTCGACATCGCCCCCCTCACTCGCGTGGCAGTTCATCGGTCGACGCGCGAGCCAAGCCGCGCCGTTGACCAGCGCGACGACGCCGGAAAAAGACCGGCGGCCCCAACACCGCATCGGCGGCGGGGTCGGCCCGCAGTCCCTCCCGTGGCGCCGCGTCATCAGCCGTCCAGCCGGCGGGCGCGGGAACCGCATGGCGCACATCGACCGCGCGGCGTTGCCGCGAGCCGAAGTGCTCCCGAACCCGCTCCCCCAACCCCGGTTCGAGCCCGTCGAACAAGGCGAGCGTCAATCGTTCCTCAAACGCGCCACGACGGACTTCGCGCCACAATCGCAGCGCGGTCTCCAAGGTCAATGACGCCCCTTGCTCGACGGAAAGCTCGCTGCTGAGCGGATCGATGATCAGCTCGACGAAGCGCGCGACCAGACCGATCCACTGCGCCTCGCGCGACAGGCGATCGTGTTTCCATCGCCGCGGGAAGCCCGCGCCGTCGATCCGTTCATGATGCGTCGCCACCCATGAGGACAACGTCGACGATCCATCCCGCAGGCCATCCAACAGCGCGGCCCCCATCGCCGGGTGATTGGGATCGGCGCGCCGACGGCCACCCCGGCTCGTCGTCACCAACGTTCGTCGCAAGAGCAGTTCGCGGTCGGCGATCTTCTCGCGGACGTCGTGCCAAGTCCCCACGTCCTGCGCGAACCCGGCGACGATCAGCAGTAGCCGGACTTCACGATCAAAGTCGGCGGCCCGATACGACAACTCGCCGATCAGTCGAGCCGACAAGATCCCTTGGACGAACCATTCCGGCCGCGACCAGCCGGCCTCCTCCAGCGACCGCGTCAACCATCCCGCTTCGGCCGGCACGAGCGCGATCCGCGTCCGCTGCGCCGCGAGTTCCTGCTCGAACTCCTCCGCAAGTTGTCGCAACGGTCGCAGCGATGCCTCGCGGCCGTAGACGATCTGCTCGAGGAGCGGGTGGGCCGCTTCGGCCGATTCGTGGACCAACTCGCATAATCCGAGTTGCCGTTGGACATCGATCAGTCGTCGCCGATTCTCTTCGAGGAGCGCCGCGAGCACCTCGGAAGAGGCGGGATCGGGGCGTTGAAACTCCTCGACGAGGAGTTGCGACAACAGAAGTCCCTGTCGCCAGCGCAGCCGAATCCCTTGCAGGGCCCCTTGCTCCCACCACGAGGCGCGGGGGAGTTGTCGCGTGAGTTGTGTCAGCCGGCGAAAGGCTTGCCGCAATTCCTCGGGGATTTCGCGGCCTTCCGCCGGCGGATTTCGGGCGCGATCGGCATCGAGCCGCATCCGCCATTCGGCCGCGGAGAGATCCTCGCCGGAGACCATGCCGCCGTACTCGCCGTCGTCGAGGGACCAAACGTTGCGTCCTGCGCCGGCCGCGGGGCGGTCCGGGAAACGTCCGTCTCAGTAGCATCGGCGCGCGGAAGCGGGCGAGCCCCGTCGACATCGACGCGGGCTCATGGGGCGCGTCTCCCCGTCATTTCCCCCAGTCCCCCTACTTCGACACTGAATGACCGCGAACCAACCCCGGAGTGTGACAGTCCGGAAAGCTGTGACGATCGCATCGAGTCGACGGCTCATCGTCCCGGGCTTTCCCCTGCACACGGGCGAACTTTGACGCCGATGCCAGTTCTGAGGATTTCGTGGGATTTCCGCGACAGGGCCCAAGCACCCGGCGAAATCCGTCCCAGTCGATTTCTACAATGTGAGACTCTGAGGAATCGGCGATGACCTTTCGCTCGGCTGATAATCGACGCGTTTCCCCCCGCAGGTGAATCAATCCCCAGCATCGACCGCTCGATGCCACTGCGTGACAGCCCTACAGGACCGATCGATGGCGACCGATATCCGGCTCAAGGAACGGCTTCCCGAACTCACCGACAAGCTGGTCGATTCCTATCAGGCGTGCGGCGGTATCCATCACCTCGGCCACTGCCCGCTCCCCAGCGTCGACGCCGTCGTCACCATCGCCCAGGATCTCAAGGAGATTCTCTACCCCGGGTACCAGCGGCGGCAGAACCTCCATATGGGGAACGTCGTCTATCACGTCGGCGACATCATCGACAGCCTGCACGATCGGCTGACCCAACAACTCGCGCGGGCGCTCCGTCACGAGTTCCGACGACGGCACGGGAAGGACTGCAAAGACGCCGACCTCCCCGACTTCGAGGCGCTCGGACAGGAGAAAGCCGTCCAGTTCCTCGAGACGCTGCCGGGCATCCGCCGGATGCTTGCCGCCGATGTGCAGGCGGCCTACGACGGCGACCCCGCCGCGGGGGGCTTGGACGAGATCATCTTCTGCTACCCGGGGCTCGAGGCGATCACGATGCATCGCATCGGCCACGAGCTTTATCGGCTGGGCATCCCGCTGATTCCGCGGATGCTGTCGGAATGGGCCCATGCGCGGACGGGGATCGACATTCATCCCGGCGCGACGATCGGCGAATCGTTCTTCATCGACCACGGGACCGGCGTGGTGATCGGCGCGACGTGCGAAATCGCCGACCACGTCAAGCTCTACCAAGGGGTGACGCTCGGCGCCCGCAGCTTCGCCAAGGACGAGACGGGGGCCTTGATCCGGACGACGAAGCGGCACCCGACAATCGAATCGCACGTCGTCATCTACGCAAACGCCACCGTGTTGGGCGGCGACACCACGATCGGTCATCACTCGGTGATCGGGGCCAGCGTCTCGCTCTACGAGACCGTCCCGCCCCACACGATCGTCATGCTCGAAAAGCCGTCGCTGCGGTTCCGCCAGGCGTCGTGAGCCACCCCGGAGCCCACCCATAGCCATGGGTGGGCTTGTTACCGTCACTGCGCAGGCGGGGCATCCTGGATCCGTTGCCGCCGCTCTTCGCGCCGCACTGACCGCTCCGCGAACTCATCGACCTGATCGCTGATCAGCCGGCCGATCCAGCCGACGTAACCCGACTGCATCTCCATCCGCAGGCGGAATCCGCGGTCAGTTGGTCGACCGGTAATCCGCAGTTCGTCCGCCTCGGGCAAAAACGACGCGACCGACGACCCGACGAATTTCGATTCTTCCGGATTCGCCCCGACCCCCAAGCCCACATCAACCCATTGCGCCCCGTGCGTCGCGAACAGCACGGGAGTGCTGGCGCGCTTGGGGGCATCGCTGGGCGCGGGGTCTTCCACCCGCTTTACCGCTTCAGTGAGCCGTTCGAGCGCCGATTTCTGGCCGATCGCGAACCACAGCGCCTGCGGCGTCGCGCACAAGTAGAGATTCGGCAATTCCCCGAGCATCAGCTTGCCGACGTCGTCCGGCGGCGTGGGCATCGGCAGCACGTGCACGCCGTAGTCGCCAATCTTCGAGTCATCCAGCGACAGCGCGTCGAGCATCGCCTGGCCCTCTCCTTCCGCAAGCCCGCCGACCGTTTCTTTCCCGAACTTCAGCAGGTCGACCAGTGCCGCGGGAAAGCCGCTGTTTCCGACCACCCGCACGCCCCCCAGGAAGTGATACTCCCCCGGCTCTCCGCCCGCGAGTTGCAGGAAGAAATCGAGATGCCCCTCCTCGGCGGTTCGTTGAAACTGCTGGAAGAAGGGACTGGTCTGGGCCGCCGTCGCGTCCGACTTCCCCTGCGACCGCAGCGCCTCGGCGATCGCCTCCGTCGCGGAACGGAACGTTTCGATCAGCGGTTTGCGGCGTTTTTCGTCGAGTTGGAGCGAAAGGTTGAACGTGAAGGTCGCATCGGTGTTGACCGCCTGCTCGAAGTAGCTGCGCCGTCCGCCCAGGTTCTCGCAGAACTTCGCAAGTCCGCTGTCTTTGGTGCCGTTGATTTCCAATTCGAGATGCGACGTGTGATCTTCGGTGTTCGACAGGCCCCCCAGCGTGATCTCTTCTCCGTTGTTGGCGATCATGTCGATCAGGTCGACCAGCGATTCCCCGTTCGCGCGGCGGACCCGATACGCCGCCTCGGGTTCACCGTCCCGCTGTTGGAGTCCCGCGAGAGCCTGATTCTTGAAGACCTCGAAGAACAGGGTCTTCGTCGCCGGCGGAATGTTCTTGAGGAGCAGCGAGTAGGCGACGTCATACCGACTGGTCAATTTGCTGACGAGCCGCTCGGGATTGGGAAACTTCCGCTGGAGCTCCGCGACGTCGGCGACATCCGCCATAAAGATATAGTCGCCGATCTTCCGGATCGCGACATCGGGCCCCCAACCCGTCTCGGTCAATTCATGCTGATGATCTTCGCCGGTGACGTCCCGAATCTGCCCCTCTTTGCCCGCGAGGGTCCGCAAGAGATCGTCGAGATCGGCGACGGGGAGATACGAAATCGCCGAAATCCCGGGGGTGATTCCCGGCTTGATGTAGAGCATCATCCCGAACGGCTTGGTCCGATCGAGCCCGGCGAGGCTGTTCAGGTTGTTGTCGAAGGCGCTCTGCAGAACGTCGAGCATTTCGGGCCGTTCCGCCGCCATGAAGAGGGCTTCGGCCTTCTCCATGAAGCGGTCCATTCCCGAACAATGGATCACCTGCAACGGGTACTCGATCCCGGCCTCTTGCGGCTGATCGGATTCCTGGGCCGGTAGCGCCGACACGCCCAAGCCCCACGTGATCAGCCCGCACACGACCAGCCGAACCCATCGCCCCGTGCTCATCCGCGCTGCTTTCCGTAAGTCACGGCCCGACAAACACGGCTGCCCCTGGTGCTGGCCGCGTGATCCGCGCGCGATCGGCCACCCACCGTGACCGCCCGCGCTCGGATTCAAACCGTCGCAATCCGAGGAGTTCCAGGAGTCTACCCGTGTTCACGAGTCGAGGTTACCAGGAAATTCCCGATTTTGATCGCCCGCGCCCCGCGGGTCGGACGGCTCGTGTGCTCCTCAAGCGTTACGAATTCGCGGAATTTTTCCAAGCTTCGCAGCGTCCCTTCCGCGTAGGGGAAGGCTGGGGAGACGGATTGTGCGAGACCGCTGACGAACTCGTGAACCCAAGCCCCCGATGATCTGTCAGAGCCTGAGCTTCGTTCAAATTTCACGCCCGCTTCGCCGATCTTTGCCGGGTTCGTGGTGTAAGAGGGGGCTCGCCGGGCGGTAATAGATGGAACGACGAACGGGCTTGGCCCGCTCGTCGCGACCTACGATATGGGTCGGAATCGATGGACGGCATTGAACTTGCAGCCGAATTTGAACTTGCAACCGTGACGGAGACGTCGACAGGAGGTGGGACGTGCTCAAATACAAAAACCCCGCGATTCGACAGCTGAGAGACCAACAAATCCGGTACGCCCCGCGCGATGTCCGGCTGACGCAAATTGACCGCGCGGAACAACTTTTGGATGAAATCGATACATCCCGGACGTACCCGTACCAGGATCTTTGCGAGAAAATCACCGCCTACCGCCCGGAGATGTATCCTGATCTGGTGATCACCGGCGACGAGGCCCTGCACGACTTGCGGTGCTTCGTCGAGGATCTCTCCGACAGCGCCGATGTCGCCGCCGAAGCGGTGGGCGAAGAAGTCTGGACGGTCGAAGAGGTCAGCGCACGGTACAAGGTCTCGACCAAGACGGTCGCCCGTTGGCGCGATCGGGGTCTGGTCAGTCGGCGGTTCCGTTTCAACGGCCGCAAACGGATCGGGTTCCTCCGCTCGTCGGTGGAACGGTTCGTGAAGCGTCATTCGGACAACGTCGCGCGGAGCGGCCACTTCTCGCAGGTCACCCCCCACGAACGAGAGCAGATGATCCGCCGGGCGCGGCGGCTGGCGCGGGCCGGCGCGATCCCGACCGAGGTCCATCGCCGCCTCGCCAGGAAATATGGCCGCGCCCCGGAGACGATCCGCTACACCTTGAAAGACTTCGATCAGCAACATCCGGAACTGGCCCTCTTCCCGGACGAGAGCGCGCCATTGAGCGGCGAGCAGCGGCGGGAGCTCTACCGCGAGCATCGGCAGGGGCTCGCCGTCGAAGCGCTCGCCCGGAAGTGGAAGCGGACGAAGTCGAGCATCTACCGCATCGTGACCGAGGTCCGCGCGGAGTTGCTCCTTGAGCAACCGATCGAGTTCATGGACTCCGACGAGTTCCGCCACCCCGATGCGGACACGCGGATCCTACAACCGCCGCCAAGCGTGGAGCGTCGCGGCCCCACGGTCAAGCCGCCTCCCGGACTCCCGCCGTATCTGGCCAGCCTGTATGCGATTCCGCTCCTGACGCGCGAGGAGGAAACCTACCACTTCCGGAAGATGAACTTCCTGAAGTTTCAGGCGGCCGCGCTCCGCGCGACGGTCGACGTCGGACGCCCGCGGGCGAAGGATCTCGAACGGATCGAGCAACTGCTGGAAGAGGCGACCGACATCAAGAACTTCCTGATTCGGAGCAATCTGCGGCTGGTGGTGTCGATCGCCAAACGCCATATGCGGCCGACGACCAGCTTCTTCGAGATGGTCAGCGACGGGAACATGTCGCTGCTGCGGGCGATCGAAAAGTTCGACTTCACCAAGGGGTTCAAGTTCTCGACCTACGCCAGTTGGGCGATCATGAAGAACTACGCCCGGTCGATCCCCGCCGAGTCGGTCCGGTTGGACCGGTTCCGTACGGGCAGCGACGAGTTCTTTCAGGCGTCGTCCGACCCGCGGACCGATCAGTTTCTGGAAGAGCGAACCAACAAGAAGCAGCATGAACTGATCCTGTCGATCCTGGAACACCTCGATCCGCGCGAGCGGGAGATCATCGTCCACCGTTTCGGCCTCAGCGAAGGGGCGGTCCCGCAGACGCTGGAACAGGTGGGGGCCCATTTCGGCGTGACGAAGGAGCGGATTCGCCAGCTCGAGGCGCGGGCCTTGCGAAAGATGCGCAAACTGGCCCAGGATCAGAGCTTGGAAATCCCCGGCGTCGAGTAAGTTCGACGCTCGCTCCAGCGACGTTTTCATTCACGGAACGGTCCCCAGGGCGGTTGCCTTGGCGGGCCGTTTTGGTTTTTCCCGAGGATCCCGCTCCAGCGTCCCGGCCGCGCGAGACGTAAGTCGAGACGCATTCACGGTTCGGCGTCCGTAGGCAGCCGGTCCACGAGTCGGCTAAACTCTCGGCGGGTTCTCATTCGTTTCGACGTGCTCATCAAAGGGTCTTGTGATGCGTCCAGGGGGGGTGATCCTGACGGCGGTATGCGCCGTCTTGGCGCTGGGAGTCACCGTGTGGGTGGGGCGCTATCAGGGAGAGACCCCGCCCATGATCAAGCAGATCATCGCCGAGCCCGAGAAGCCGATCGGCCCGGAGATTTCGCCGACCGGTCCCCACCCCAAGGCGGTCCCGTCCGAGACGGAGTACGTCTTCGGCGCGATGAACGTCGGCAGTGAAGGGACCCATAAGTTCGTCATCAAGAACGAAGGGGAGGCCGACCTGGAATTGGTGGCCCGCAAGGAGGACACGACCTGTTCGTGCACGTTCGGGGAGCTCTCGAAGGACGGGAAGATTCCGCCGGGCGAATCGGTGGAGGTGACCCTCAATTGGAAGATCAAGGCCCCCGTCGCGGTCTTTCGGCACTCGGCGAAAGTCCGCACCAACGACCCGCAGAATCCGATCATCGAGCTGGTGGTGACGGGCAAGGTCGAAGACCCCGTTCAGTTGCGACCGTCGTCGCCGTGGGAATTGGGCGAAGTGCTCGAGACGGGAGCAAAACTGGAAGGCGTGGTCTTCTCGAACCACCTCGAACAATTCGCGCTCAAGGAGACCAAGGTCGAGAACGGGCTGGTGGCGATCGAAACGCGGCCGATGACGCCCGAGGAGCTGACCGCGATTTCGGCGAAGTCGGGCTATCACCTGACCGTCCGCGCCGAGCCGACCATGCCCATCGGCACGTTCCACGATTCGATCTCGCTGACGACCGACGCCGAGAACATGTCGATGCTGACGTTCCGGATCAACGGCAGCCGGCCGGGGGCGATCGAGATCTTCGGCCCGAACTACGTCGCGAAAACGAGCGCGCTCAAGCTGGGGGAATTCCCCGCCGACAAGGGGAAGACGGTGAGCCTGTCGCTGTTCGCCCGCGACTTCGAGGAGGATCTGGTCCTGGAAGGGATCACGCAGAAGCATGATTCCGTGAAGGTCGAAGTGACGAAGGACGAGAAGGTGACGGGAAAGGCCCGACGGTACGTGCTGAAGATCACGGTCCCGCCGGGCGCGCCGCAGAATCGGCTGCGCGACAACGCCGAACGGATCGATCTGAAGTTCAATCACCCCAAGGCCCCGGAAGTGCGGCTCTACGTCGAGTACCTGGGGGTATAATTTCGGGGGCTCTCGGACACGACGGTCCTTCGCGGATTGCCCGGGATCGTCATGATTCGTTGAGCCAAGACGATTGATCCGCCACGCGTCGAAAAGGATGTCATCGCATGCAGGCAACCGCAGGGACGCCGGCGCCCCGTCGCATGGGTCTGAGTGCCGCGGCCGTCGCAGGATTCGTGGGGCTTACCCTCTGGTATGCCGGGTGTGGTCCGAGGCCGACCAACATCGAGCCGGATGCCCCCGGGCCGATGTCCAAAGCCGGCGACGAGCCGTTCGTCCGACCGCTGTTGCAAGACTGGCAGACTCCCGCCGTCGCGCTGATGCTCTCCGGCGAGACGTTCGGATACTTGGAGCCGTGCGGTTGTTCGCTGACCCAATCGGGGGGGCTGGAACGGCGCGGGCATCTGCAACGGCAACTGACGGAAAAGGGGTGGACCGTCGTCGGACTCGATGCCGGCAGCACCGTGAAGCGGTCGCGGCGGCAAGACCAGCTCAAATTCGAGACCATCCTGCAGGGACTGAAGGAGCTCGGCTACGCCACCGTGGCGGCCGGCGAGAATGACCTGCGCTTTCCACCCGACTATCTGGTCGGGCAGTTCTCCGAAGGGGACGGGATTCCGCTCGGCGGGTTCCTAACGGCGTGCAATGTGGTGCTGTTCGATTCGCCGGAACTCGGCGTGCCGAAGCCGTATCGGGTGGTCGAGGCGAACGGGGTGAAGATCGGGGTGACGGCGGTGGTCGGGGCCTCCGTCGCCGCGAGTGTCGCTCCGCCGGGGATCGAGTCGCAACTGCGGATTCGTCCGGCGGTTGAAGCGCTGCGTGAGACCCTGCCGAAGCTGGCCGCCGAAGGGCCGCAGCTCTTGGTCCTGATGTCGCACGGGAATCTGGCGGAGGCGGAGGCCCTCGCGAAGGAGTTCCCCGAGTTCCCCGTGATCCTGACGGCCGGCGGTGCGGAGGATCCGGCCGATCAACCGACGGCGGTCGGGAAGACGTTGATTTTGCAGACGGGACACAAGGGGAAGTACGTCGGCATCCTGGGCTATTACCCCGCCGACGCCGATCCGCTGCGCTGGGAACTGGTGAACCTCGACAACGTCCGCTTCAAATCCGACGAGCGAATGCACGAGCTGATGCGGGTCTATCAGCAGCAGTTGACCGACCTGGAGCTCGCGAAAGCGGAGGAACTGGTCGTCCCCCATCCGACCGGCCGCACGTACATCGGCGCGAAACAGTGCGGGGAATGTCACACCAAGGCGTACGGCACGTGGAAGGAAACCAAACACGCCCATGCGCTGGAGAGCCTGGTCAAGGGGCGGAAAGACTACGGCGACAACTGGGTCTCGCGGCTCAACGACCCCGAATGCCTCGCCTGTCACGTGACGGGGTGGGATCCGCAAAACGTGCTGCGGTATGAAAGCGGGTATCTGGAGCTCGCGACGACCGAGCATCTCGCGGGGCAGCAATGCGAGAATTGCCACGGCCCGGGGAGCCATCACGCGGAGTTGGAAGCGAAGTTCCGCAAGGATCTGAAGAGTGTCCCGTTCGAGACGTTGTCACAGGCCCGCGGCGACATGAAGCTGAACTCGAAGACCGCGGAGGAGCAGGTCTGCGCGAAATGCCACGATCACGAGAACAGCCCGAGCTTCAACTTCGCCAAGTATTGGGAGAAGGTGAAGCACCCGTGGAAGGATTGAGCGGGGCGGGTGAAGCGGAAGACGAACACGCCAGACGGAGGGGGGACCCGCCGTCCGGCGTGAATTGCCTTGAGGCTCACGATCGGTGGACTAGGCCCCGTCTCCCTTGCCCGCCGACTGCGCCAGGTTCCAGCGTAAATAGGCTTCGAGAAACGGGTCGAGTTTGCCGTCGAGGACCGGGCCGGGGTTGCCGGTCTTGAGGCCGCTGCGGGCGTCCTTGACGAACGATTCCGGGTGGATCACGTAGTGGCGGATCGGTTCGCCGCCGAAGCCAATCTTCGTTTTCGAGTCGCGTTTCGAGGCCTTTTCGGCGTCGCGGCGGTCCTGTTCCATCTGGTAGAGCTTCGCGATCAGCATCTTCCGCGCGGTGGCCCGGTTCTTGTGCTGGCTCCGCTCGTTCTGACAGCGGACGTAGAGCCCGGTCGGAATGTGGAAGAGCTGAATCGCCGATTCCGTCTTGTTGACGTGCTGGCCCCCGGCGCCGCCCGCGCGACAAGTCTCCTCGCGGACGTCCTCGGCCCAATCGATGTCGATCTCGTAATTCTCATCGAGCTCGGGAGTGACGTCGACCGCCGCGAACGACGTTTGCCGGCGGCCGGCGGCGTCGAACGGACTGATGCGGATCAGCCGATGAACGCCGGTTTCCCCTTTGAGTTTGCCGAAGACGTACGGACCGCGGATCGCGATCGAGGCGTTGCGAATCCCCGCCTCTTCCGCTGGCGACATGTCGAGGAGCTCAGTGGCGAAGCCGTGTTCTTCGGCCCAGCGCTCGTACATCCGCAGCAGCATCGCCGCCCAGTCGGAGGCGTCGGTCCCCCCTTCGCCCGCTTGAATCTGGACGTACGCCCCTCCGGAATCCTCGGGCTGCGACAGCATCGCCTGCAGTTCGACGTCGGCGAACTGTTGTTCCAGCGTCTGTTTCGCCGCGAGCAGCTCCGCGATGTTCTCGTCCGACGGATCCTCCTCGGCGAATTCGAGTAGGACGCCGAAGTCGTCGGCCCCCTTGACCAGTTCATTGATCGGCTTGAGGGCGGCGTTGACCGACCGCAGCTCGTTCATCAGGACTTGGGCTTTTTCCTGATGGTCCCAGAACCCGTCGGATCCCATCAGGCGATTGATTTCGGCGACGCGCGCCTGCTTGGACTCCCAGTCAAAGAGAGTCTCGGAGCTGGAGGATGCGGGCGATCAGCGAACGGGATTGTTCGCGGAGTTCGTAGTCCATCGCGGGCAAGTCCTGGGAAACGGCGGTTACGTGGATGCGTCGTGTGGGGCGGCAACCTGGTCATTTGTCGGCATGCACTATAGCAGACGGATCAAGCCCGCGGCAGCGAGTTCGACGACCCTCGAGCTTTGCGGCGTGAATTCACGAGCGGGGGGACGTCAGTCCCCCCGCTCTTTGGATTTCTAGCCGCCCAAGAGCAGTCGTTGGACGTGTTTGACAGCGCGGGCGAGGTCGCCGGGTTTGTCGTCCCCTTGGGTGCGGATCGCGGTCAGCCAGCCGCGGTAGTCCATCTCGCCGAGGAGCGCGAGGAGTTCCGCCCAATCGACCGTGCCGCGACCGACGGCGGCTTCTTGCCCCCCTCCCACGAAGTCGCGCAACCCGTCACGCAGTTGGACGTGGATCACGTCGGCATGGAGTTGCCGCAGACTGTCGGCGGTCGCTTCCCCCGCCATCGCGAAGTACGCGGGATCGAAATCGACACCGATCGGCCCCGTCTTGATCTGCCGCAGAAACGTCTGCAATGTTTCGACCGAGTCGGCGGTCGGCGTGACGGCGAGGGTCACGCCGACGTGATTTCCGTACGCGGCCAAGTCGGACACGATCTCGCGGAGTGTTTGCCCTTGAGGATCGTCGGCGGCCTCCGGAATGCGACCGATCCGCAGGCACAACAATTTGGACTGCAGCGCCGCGGTGAAGGTCATCGCCGCGCGCACGAAAGCGATCCGACCTTCCTGCTCGCGTTCGGCGTAGAGGGGATGTTTGAGCGGCAGCCAGGTCGACGCGACTTGCAGACCCCGTTCGCGGAGGCGATGGAGAAAATCGCGGCGGCCCGTTTCCGTCAGGGCGCTCGGGGGCAGCTCCTCACGGACATCGATCTGCAGCCCGTCGAGCCGCAGCGCGACCGCCCCCTTGAGAACCGTATCCCAATCCGCGTTCCAGCACCGACTGGCGGCGGCCCAACGTAACGGCAACATCCTCGCGACCGACTCCCGGGACCACGTGTGCAATCGTTACAACCGACGACGGTGGTCCCCGCCAAGATTCCCTTGAGCCCGTCGGCGTCCCCGGACGATGCCCCACGAAGGCTTCGTTCCGGGTGATCGTCGGCATGGTACTCTCCGCCTTACTCGCATGTCAGCTGATCACGGCGGCAATCCCGGCAGCGGCGATTCAACCGGTTCAACCCCACTCGCTGACCGACGTCGTCCGCTACTCGTTCGACCGCCACGACGACCGCGACCTCGATGATTTCCCGGACGATTGGGTCCGCCGTAAGGGACCGCGGTTCCCGCATTACGTCTCCGCGACGATCGACCGCGACGTCGGGATGAACGACCGCGACAGTCTGCGGATCGACGTGAACGGCGCGGCGGCGATCTACTATTCGCCTCTGGTGCCGATCGACGATCTGCACACCTATTTCTTTTCGGGGGGGATCAAGACCGCCAAGCTCAAGCACGACGCCGCGCTCATCTCGATTTCGCTGCTTGATCATCGGCGACAGCGGTTGCAGCGGGTGTTGTCGCGACCGGTGACGGGAGAGCACGCCGAATGGGTGCCCTTGCAGATCGGCCCGATCACGCCGCGGGATGAGGTGCGGTTCGCCGTCATCGGCTGCCATATTCTGCCCGGCGGCAGTCTGGTCCGCGACATTGGGGCGAAGGTCTGGTTCGATGAACTGCACCTGGGTCGGTTGCCGCGGATGGAACTGGAAAGCAATTTCTATCGGCACTTCGTGCAGGGTGGCGCGCCGGTCGAGATGAGCTGCCGGGTCAGCGGGCTCGATCCCGGGCATCGCTACCATCTCGACTTTTCGCTGATGGACGTCACGGGGGCGGTCCTGAAGCAGGAACGGATGCCGCTGGAAGCGGACGACATGGCGACCGACGGCCGCTATGCCGAGTTCCTGAAGCCGCAGCAGGTGACGTGGTCGGTCGGGGATCAGTCGCCGGGGTACTATGCGTCGGCGGCGACGCTGTATCGCGATGACCTGCAGCTCGTCTCGCAGCAGACGACGCTGGCCGTCTTGTCGCTGATCGATGTGCCGCGACCGACGGGGGAATTCGGCTGGTCGCTGGCGGAGCCGTTGACGAACCGCGAATTGGGGGAACTGCCCAACATCGCGGGCACGGGCCGAACAGTCGGCTCCAGCAACCTGA
>CAYRVS010000019.1:37037-48844 GCA_964427725.1 uncultured Planctomycetaceae bacterium
GGGATCAACTGGATCAAGTACCCGTTGTGGCAGACGGCGGAGGAGACCGATCGGCTGCGGATGACCAGTCTGGCGACGGTGCTCGATCGGTTGATCACCCAGAACATTCAACCGGTGGCGGTCTTGTCCGAGCCCCCGCCGTCGTTGCGGAGGCAGTTCGCCAAGAATTGGCATGGGGTCAACGAGATTTTCAGTTTGTCGCCCGAGTTCTGGGAGGACTCGCTGCAGCCGGTGGTCGCGCGGTATTCCTCGAGCATCCGCTATTGGCTGATCGGGGGCCAGCGCGACAGCAGCTTCATCGGGTCGTCGGCCCTCAGCAACACGATCAAACACGCGCGACAGCGGATCCAGCAGATCAGCCTCAATTCCGAGATCGGGATCCCCTGGCAATGGCAGGCGGGGAATCCGGGGGCCGAGGCGCAATTTGTCAGCATCGCCACCGAAGCGGGGATGACGCCCGAAACGCTGCTGAAGCAACTCCGCGAGATTCGCGATCCCGCGACCAAACGCTGGGTGCTGTTGCGGCTCGCGCAAGTCCCCGGCGAGAGCTTCACGGAACGGGCGGGAGCGCTGGCGCGGTTGATGCTCGCCGCGAAGGTGGGGGGAGCCGAGCGCATCTATCTGGACGACGTCTATCACGACCAGTTCGGGTTGGTTCACACCGACGGCTCACCGCGGGAGCAGTTCATTCCGTGGCGGACGATGGCGCTCCTCCTGCAGGATGCGACGTACCTCGGGCAGTTCACGCTCCCGCACGGCAGCCCGAACGCGGTCTTCACCAAGGATGGCGCGGCGTTCATGATCGCGTGGAACAGCGAGGCGGTCGAGGAATCGTTGTTCCTTGGCGTCGAACCACGCGAACTCGATCTCTGGGGGAAGGAGACGCCGCTCGTGATCGATCCGGCGACGGGGGAATCGAAGTTCACCGTCGGCCCGATTCCGCGGTTGTTCATCGCCTGCAACGAAGCCGTCGCGCGGTGGCGGATCGCGGCGCAGTTCGCGAGCGGGAAGATGCAAAGCGGCTACGGCGGGCATAACGACACGCTGCACGTCATCAACACCTTCCCCCAAGGGGTGAGCGGCGAATTGACGCTGACGCTGCCGCATGAATGGGAGGCGGAGCCCCGGAGTTGGCCGCTCGCCGCCGAAGCGGGGGAACAACTCAAATTCCCGACCTACATTCGGTTGCCGAACAACGCGAACCTGGGGGACGAAATGACGGTGTGGGACTTCCGCATCGTCGCCGATCGACCCTATCGGTTCCGGGTCTACAACCCCTACACCGTCGGACTGGATGACATTCACATCCAGGTGATCGACCGGAAACTCCCGGATGGTCGGTTGGAGATCGAGCAGGTCGTCTCGAACCATACCAACCCGCCGGAAAAGCTTGACTTCCGGTGCAGCCTGTTCGTGCCGGACGATCGGCGGCAGAAGCTGCAGATCACCAAACTGGGCGCGGGCTCGGACCGCAAGTACTACTACGTGCCGAATGCCGATCGCTATCGAGGCCGCGAGTTATGGCTGCGACTCGAGCAGGACGGCGGCCGCCGGGTGATCAATTATCGGTGGGTCGTTGGGAAGGATTGGGAGTGAATATGGGGATGTCCAGGGAAGGCCTTCCCTGGACATCGTTCATCAACCCATCAGCCCAGCCCCAGCCGGCGCGTGACGTCGGCGAGTTCGCGCGGCGGGACGTGTAGCGCTTCGCCCGGGATCGGGAAGCCCTGACTGCGGAGCGCGTTCAGCCGGGTCATCACCGCGCCGCCGTAGAGCAGGTTGTATCCGACGACGCCCACCCGGCGGTGCTGCGGCTGTTCGAGGAACGTCCCCCGCGTCCAATGGTTGAAGGCCCCCATCGCCGGACCGCACCAAATCTGATAGTCGAGCTTGCGGTCGGGCACCCCTTGATTCGCCCACCGCGACGCTTGGCCCAGGTACCAGCGGAAGATCAGCGCCATCTTATGCTTGGGGTCTTTTTCCCCCTTGGCCACCTGCGCGGGATCCCGCTGCTGAAAGAACGACACGGTTTGATTCCAGACGTCGTCGAGGGTCGTCTTGAAGACGGTCTTTTCGAGGTTCGCCCGTTCGGCGGCGGGGATCGCTTCGATGCTCGCGCATTCGCGATAAATCTCGTACAGCTTGCTCGCCCGCATCGCGAACATCGTCCCGCGCTTGAGCACCTGCACCTTCACCCCCATCTCGAACATGTCGGCGGCGGGGCACATCGTGGTGTCGGCCTCTTCCGCGGCGGCGAGCATCTTGCGGACGTCATCGCAAGTCCCCGACTCGACGCACGCCTGATTGATCGACCCCACAAGGACGTAGCCCGCCCCCATCGCGAAGGCGGCCGCGACCGATGCCGGCGTGGCGATCCCCCCCGCCGCACCGACCCGTAACGGCTGGGCGAACCGGTAGGTCGCCATCGCCTTGTCGCGCAGTTGCAGCATGGTGGGGATCAGCGTGACGGCGGGCCGGTTGTCGGTATGGCCGCCCGAATCGGCTTCGGCGGTGAGATCCTGCGCGACCGGAATCTGCTCGGCGAGCTGCGCCTGTTCCTGGGTCAACAGGCCGGTCCGGACCAGTTCCGACAGCATCTTCGCCGGCGGGGGGGCGAAGAACTTGGAAGCGACCTCGGTCCGCGAGACCTTCGCCATCACGCGGTTCGGCGTGATGATCTCCCCGTTCGGCCCGCGATGAATCCCGTGCGTCCGAAAGCGGACCACGTTGATGGTCATGTCGAGGAACGCCGACGCCTCGGCGAGCTTCACGCCCCGTTGAATGTAGAGCTCCACCACCCCCTTTTCGAGGCTGGCGTCGTGCGGGCTATGGATCAGGTTGAAGCCGTACGGCAGACCGGGGATGTTTTGTTGGATGCGATCGACCGCCTGCTCGACGCGCTGCAGGCTCAGCCCCGCCGCCCCGAAGATCCCCATCATCCCCGCGCGGGCCAGTTCTTCGACGATTTCGGCCGACCCGATTCCCGCCGCCATCCCCCCGGAGACGTACGGGTAGCGGATACCGTGATCGAGACAGAACGTCACGTCCCCGAGATGTTCGGGGTTCGAGGGGGGGACGTACCCGATGACCGGGTAGGCCGAGGCGAGTTGCGGCTCCGCCCCGATCGCCCCGTTCCCGCCGACCCCGAGGGCATACCCCTGGGTCGTGTTGACGATGTAGAGGGGCTCGTGGATCGCTTGAACGGCCTGGGCGATCGACTGCGGATCGAGGGCAAGGGGCGTCCCGTTCGCGGTCCACCAACCCAACAGCGACGGGGGGACGATGTACTGACTCATCGCATCCTCTGCGATTGCTAAGAAAACGGTTCCCGACACGGGCGACCGCCACCGAAGCGGTCGCGCCGCCCGGCACTGCGGGAATCGCTCCGCACGGGGGGGGAACTTGAGGCGGATTATAACGATTGTTCCGCGAGACGCATGTTCGGACGTCCCCCGTCGTCAGGTCAGATCGAGTTCAACGGAATAGTTGGCGCAGGATTCGCATTTATCGCAATTTGACGGGCAGGGTGGGAGGGACCGAGGGGATGTGACCCCTCGGCTTCCGTTCGATATCATGCGGTGCGTTTCTGATCACGATTCCGAGACTCGCCGGGTTGATGCATGAGTAATGTCGCTGGGAATCCGCGTCCCGCCGTGGCTTGGGTGGGGGACGAGACCGGGTTCGTCCGTCTGATCGATCAAACACAGTTGCCGACGGTCGAGACCGATCTCGACTGTCGCACCGTCGAGCAGGTGTGGGAGGCGATCAAGGCGCTCCGCGTCCGGGGCGCGCCGGCGATCGGGGTCGCGGCGGCTTACGGCGTGGTCGTGGGTTGTCAAACCGTCCGCACGGCCGATCGCGCGACCTTCGACGCCCGGCTCGACGAGGTCTTGAACTACCTCGCCGGCAGTCGACCAACCGCGGTCAACCTCTTCTGGGCGCTCGATCGGTTACGCCGGATCGCGGCGGCGGAACCGCGCGAACAGTCGGCGGTACGACAACTCGCGCGGCTGCTGACCGAGGCGCGGGCGATCGAGGCGGAGGATCGGGAGATGTGCGCCGCGATCGGGAGGCACGGCGCGCCGCTCTTGGCGGGCTGCGCGGGGGTCCTGACGCATTGCAATACGGGGGGCCTCGCGACGGCCGGGGATGGAACGGCCCTCGCGGTGATCTTCGCCGCCGCGCGCGAAAATCCGCGGCTCCAGGTCTACGCCGATGAAACCCGGCCGCTGCTGCAAGGGGCGCGACTCACGGCGTGGGAGTTGCTGCAACGTCAGGTGCCGGTGACGTTGATCTGCGATTCGATGGCGGCGTGGGTGATGAAGTTGGGCCGAGTCCAGGCGGTGATCGTGGGGGCCGATCGCATCGCGGCGAACGGCGACGCCGCGAATAAGATCGGGACGTACGGGTTGTCGCTGCTCGCGAAGGCCCATGGGATTCCGTTCTATGTCGCCGCGCCCTCGAGTACATTCGACCTGACGATCGCATCCGGGGAGGAAATTCCGATCGAGGAACGGGCGGCGAGCGAGATCACGAACGGGTTCGGTCGCCCCACCGCGCCCGAGGGCTGCCCGGTCTTCAACCCCGCCTTCGACGTCGCCCCCGCGACCCACATCACGGGCCTGATCACCGAGAGAGGGGTCATCAGCCCGGTGACGACCGAACGCGTGCGCGCGATGGTGGGATAATGGAACGTAGATGGAATGTCATGAAGTACGATCTCATCGCCTCGGCCTCGTCCGGAGGGGCCATGGGCAAGGCACACATTCAAGAATCACCGAGCGAGTCATGCTGACCTACCAATATCAGTGCCCGAACAACGGGGAAGTGCTGGAAGTCCGCCATCGGATGAGCGAGCGGATCGAGACCTGGGGCGAGCTGTGCGCCCGGCTCGAACGGGCGTTGGGTTCGACGCCCGCGTCGGCTCCGGTGGAGCGGGTGATCTCCGGCGGACTGATGGCGTCGGTCAACGGCGGCACCGCTCGTTCGACCGAAATGAACCTGCCGATCTCGGGCGGTTGCTGCGGCCATCCCAGCAGTTGCCGCCATCACGGGTAAGTGGGTCGCTTGTCGAAAAGCGGCGCGAAGCCACACCGGCGTGGCAGTTCGATATGGATGTTCGACGGGAACCAATCTCGTCCCGACGAATTTCCCGTCGGCCGCTTAGTGCACCCTGCGCACCGCGACGATGCACATGTCGTCGCGCTGGTGCTTGGGATCGAGGTAGCGTTCGACGTCATCGACCACGTGGGGGATGAGTTCGCGGACTGGGCTCGGAGCGGCCGCGAGCGTCCGTTCCAGGCGTTCGCGGCCGAAGATCTTCTGCGCGACGTCCATCGCTTCGGTGACGCCGTCGGTGTAAAAGACCAGCGTGTCCTCCGGTTCGATCGGGATGACCGCTTCACGATAGTGTTGCTGGGGCATCACTCCCAGCGGCATGCCCGATTCCTGTTGTCCCAGCGGCGTGACGGCTCCCAACCGGTTCCGCAAGAGGGGCGAAAGATGCCCCGCGTTGGCGATGCAGACTTCGTGCTTCGTCGGGTTGATCACCGCCATCACCAGCGTGATGAACCGGAAGCCCAACCCGCCGGTGGCGATCTCGCTGTTCAAACTGCTCATCGCCTCGCCCGCGGAGGTGGCGCTCAGCAGGTGATAGCGGGCCGAGGCGTGGAGCCGCGCCATCAGGAGCGCCGCGGGAACCCCTTTGCCGGCGACGTCCCCCACGGTGATCGCGAGATTGCCGTTCGGCAGCCGGATGTAATCGAAGTAGTCTCCCCCCACGCGATGGGCCGGGTCGTAGAAGTCATCGAATTCATAGCCGGGCAGTTGGGGAGCCTCGGCGGGGAGAAAGCCGAGCTGGACCTGCGTGGCGAATTCGAGTTCCCGTTCGATCTCGCGTTGGGCGAGCATCGACTCGTGGAGCGTGGCGTTTTCGAGGGCCCGCGCGCATTGCAGCGAGACGCTGAGGAGCAACTCGAGATCATCGGGCGTGAACTGCTGTCCGAGGTCACGGGTGCTGATCTGGATCACCCCCAGCGGACGGGCCTGGAGATCGAGCAGGGGGGAACACATCACCGAGCGAATCTGCAGATCATGCAGGCTTTCGCTGCGGGAGAAGCGGGAATCGCGGGTGGCGTCGGCGCTCAGGAGCGCCTTGCCGTCGCTCATCGCCTGATCGATGATCGTTTGACTTAAGGGAATGACGTCGTCTTCGGTGGTCCGCCGCGATTTCGAGGCCCGGACCGTGGCCCGTCCCGTCGCGGGATCCTTGATCAGAACAAAGCCCCATTCGGCTTGCGGGAAAATCTTGAAGAGGCCGTCGAGGATCAGCGGCAAGACGCTGTCGACCTTCAGGGTCCGCCCGAGAATCTGGCTGATCTCGAGGATCGCGCGGAGTTTCACTTCGGGGCGGACGTTCAGACGGATGGTCTGAACCGAATCGGCCTCGATCGCGCTGATGATCGACGAGCCTTCAAGTTGCGGGCCGTCGTCGGGCTCCGCATCCAGGCGGAACCCGACCGCCGAATCGACATCGAGGGTTTCCCGTTCCCGGCCGCGGGTCGCGGGGAGTCGGGGGAGCGGCGCGGTCGCCGCCGGGGGACTGGAGGCGACCGACGACGCGAGAAACTGAAAGACGTAGTCGCAGAGCTTGACCTGGTCGCCGTCGGTGAGTTCGATGCGGCCGCGGATCGATTCGCCGTTGAGCTGGGTCCCGTTGCGGCTGCGGAGATCCTCGAGGTAGTAGGTGCCGTGGCTTTCGAGAATTTGGGCGTGATGCCGGCTGACGGCGGCGTTGTCGAGGACGATCTGGCAGGTGGGATGCCGCCCGAGGACGATCCGATCCCCGGTCAGGGACAAGACTTGGCCGACGGCGCCCCCCCGAATCAGCTTCAGCACCGCCACGTCGGTCGCGCCTCCCGCAAGCCCTTGGATTCACGTTCGCGCAGCGTACTCGCTGAGGCGGGTTCGGGCAATTGGGGAGAACCTGGAGGCGGGTTGAAGGTGGAGGGTTGAAGGTGGAGGGTTGAAGGTGGAGGGTTGAAGGTGGAGGGTAGGAAAAGTCAGAGACCACTTACTTCAACCTTCAACCTTCAACCTTCAACCCTCAACCCTCAACCCTCAACCCTCAACCATCAACCATCAACCATCAACCATCAACCATCAACCATCGACCCTCCCCTACACCCGCACGACGAGGTTGTCTCGGTGAATCACTTCGTCGTACGGGACGGAGCCGAGGACGCGGGCGATTTCATCGGTCCGTTGTCCCGCGATGCTGCGGGCGGCCGCCGCGTCGTAATTCGTCAGGCCCCGCGCGATTTCCGCTCCCTGAGTGTCGATGAGCGAGACGACTTCCCCCTTGGTGAATTCCCCCTCGACGCTCCGCACACCAATCGCCAAGAGCGACCGCCCCTGATCGACGATCGCCTTCCGAGCCCCGTCATCGACGACGAACTTCCCCTTCGGCGGCAGGGTGTAACCAATCCACCGCTTCCACGCCGGGAGCGCCGCCTGCTCGGCGACGAACAACGTCCCGACGTCTTCCCCGGCGACGATTCGACTCAAGACCCCCGACCGTTTCCCGTGGGCGATGATCACATCGGTCCCGACGGCGGTGGCGGTCCGCACGGCGTCGAGCTTGGTCTTCATCCCTCCCGTTCCGCGCGTGCTTTTGGTGGGACTGACGAGCTGTTGCAATTCGTCGTCGTACTTGTCGACGTAGGGAATGCGACGGCTGGCGGGGTCGCGCGGGTCGCCGGTGAGTAAGCCGTCGACCACCGAGAGGATGATCAGGACATCGGCGGGGAGGAGATTCGCCACCATCGCGGCGAGCCGGTCGTTGTCCCCCAACCGAATCTCCTCGGTGCTGACGGTGTCGTTCTCGTTGACGATCGGAATCGTCGGGTATTCGGAAAGCGTGAGAAGCGTATTGCGAACGTTGAGGTAACGGTCGCGGTTCTTGAAATCGTTCGCCGTCAGCAGCAATTGCGCGGCGTGGTAGCCATGCGGCCGCAGGGCGACGTCGTACAGATGGATCAGATGCGCCTGCCCGGTCGCGGCGGCGGCTTGGAGATGGGCCAAATCCTTCGGCCGGGTCTTCAGCCCCAACAGCCCCATCCCGGCTCCGATCGCGCCGCTGGAGACGAGGACCACTTTCTTCCCGGCTTGGCAGATGGCGTGCAACTGCTCGGCCAGTCCGGCGATCAAGTCAGGATCGAGCCGATCATCCTCGGTGGAGAGGACGTTGGTGCCGACTTTCACGACGATGGTTTGGGCCCGTTCGAAGATCAGTCGCCGACGGGCCAGTCCGGGATCGGTGCTCATGGTGGCGGGGATTGTAATGGCTCGCCACGCATCCGAGGAGGGGCCGCCGTCGTCATCCGCGCGCGTTAACCGAGCCGCCGCGTATCGCGGCGGACTTCCCGTCACCTTCACCGCGATCCGTTGTTCTTGGTCTCACAGACTTCCCGATACAACGCCACATGCCGTGCGATCATCCGGGCGACGCCGTATTCGTCGGTCATCAACCGTTTGCCCGCCGCGCCCAGTCGTTCGGCGAGCCCCGGTTCGTCGATCAGCCGACGGGTGAACTGCATGAAGCCGACGCAATCGCCCACGCGGACCAGGAAGCCGGTTTCGTCGGGGCGGACCAGCTCTCGATTGGGAGGGATGTCGGTCGCGACCACGGGCAATCCCGCCGCCAGCGCCTCCATCAGACTGTTGGAGAGTCCCTCGAAACTGCTCCCCAGCCAGAAGACGTCGAAAGCCGACAACCAATCGGCGGCGTCGGTCCGATGTCCCACGAAATGGACATGGGGCGTGCCGTGGACCCCATGCGTGAATTCTTCGAGCCGTGCGCGTTCGGGACCATCACCGACGATCACCAAGTGCAACTGCGGGCGAATCTGCCATAGCGTTTCGGCCCCCCAAATAAGGTCGCGGACCCGTTTCTGCGGGGCGAGACGACCAATCGTCCCAATCACATAGGCCGACTCGGGAATTCCCAACGACTCACGGAGCCGGCGGCCCGTCTCGAGGGAGCGGTCGATCGGTTCGACGCCGTTGGGGATGCAGGTGGTGAGCGCGCGGGGGAAGCCTTGCTCGACGTAGAACTCGACGACGGCGGGTGAGTTGCCGACGAGCCGTTCGGTCCGTGAGATCAGCCGCCGGTCGCACCAGAGTTGCCAGCCCGCCTTCCAGGAATCGACGCACCGTTCCGAAACGATCCGGCGGATGGAGGTGCGGGCGGGCAACGCGAGTCGGCCATAGGTGTTCGCCGCGAAGAGCCAGGTATGGACGATATCGGGCCGCAGGCGCTCGAGCTCACGGCGCAATCGGCGGAGACACCACGGGTCGAATTTCCACCGTTTGTGGAGCACCGTGACGGGGATGCCGGAGGCGGCGAGAACATCGGCGTATGGGCCCCCACGGGTCAGCGCGATCACGACCGGCTCGAACTCGTCGCGCGGCAACCCGGTCGCGAGGAGCGTCAACTGCTTCTCCGCGCCGGAGCGATCGAGCGTCGGGATGATCAAAGCCACGCGTCGCCGTTGCACGCGGTCCTTTCCGCCAGTTCCATCCGTGATCGATGCCGAGCCGTGACCCGTGAGCTTGTGATGGAGTGATGAGGGTGATTGCTTGAGGGCTGTGTGCCACTGGCTTCGCCAGTGCGATCGCTTGGTGGTCGTCCAACTTCAACCGCACTGGCGAAGGCAGTGGCACGCCCGAATCGTGACTTGATGGAGCGTTACGGGAGTCCGAGGAGCGCTCCCAGGAGATTGTCGTGCGGGTAGGGATGCCCGGCGTGCTGACGAAAGGCTTCGCCATACCCGACGCCGATCGCCGCGCCGCGCTCCGCCGACCACCGCTTGCAGCCGTCGAGGTATTCATCGAGGCCGTGCTGCCGCCGGAGCCAATCGCGTTGGCTGGCATGGCAGGCGAGCATCGCCAGTTTCGGCTCGATCGTCGCGGAGATGTCGACGATGAAGCCGTAATCCTGCGGCCGGCCGTAGTAGTCGATCCCTTCAATCGGATCGACGTAGTAGAGGTGGGGAATCCGCGCGAGCGGGGGGGCGGGATCCCATTGCTGCGTCAGGTAATGAGGGACCGGGGCGGCGAAACTGGCGTCGCGGACCAGCCGGCTGGTCATTTCGTGGTCGCTCATGTAATCGACCGGCGGGGCGGTGATGACGATCTCGGCGCGCGCCTTACGCAGGCATTCGGTGACACGCCGCCTGCCGTCGTTGTCGACCGTGATCGCCAGATCGCGGAATTCGAGGCAGACGTAATCGGCCCCCAACAACTCCGCGCTGCGTCGCGCTTCGGCCCGGCGGACGGCGGCGATCTCGTCGGGGGGCAATTCGGCGCTGCCGAGATCCCCGGGGGTCATGGTGGCGATGGTGATCGGGCAGCCGAGCGCCTTCAGCCGCAACAGCGTCCCCGCGCATTGCAGCTCGACGTCATCGGGATGGGCATGAATCGCCAGTACACGCGGGGGCGTGGTGATCGTCATCGCGAAAGATTCCCGGGAGTGACAACGACTCAGCCGACCGCGTCGAGGTCGCGACGCCCACGACGATGATCTGCGTCCGCGGTGGCGGCGTGTCGGCTCAGCGGCGAATATCGTAGAAGACGCCATGCCGCGTCGCCATGCCGCAGTGGCGCGATCGCATTCGGAACGATCAGCGGCGGATCGCTTCCATCGGCGAACGCTTCACCGACCACCAGGCGGGGTAGAGCCCGCCCAGGATGCCCAGAAACGTGCTGAAGACGAGGCTGAGCAGCAACACCATCGGACTGGCGTAGAGGTTGAGCTTGGTCGGGAATTGGGCGTTCACCGCGAGGGTCCCCAAATAGCCGAGGAAGCAACCCAGGACGCCGCCCGCCACCCCCAGGATCGCGCTTTCCGCGAGGACCAGCCGCATCACGTCACGCGCGGACCAGCCGTTCGCGCGGAGCACGCCGAACTCGGTCACGCGCTCGGTCACGCTCATCAGCATCGTGTTGAGGATGCTGAGTAGTGCGATCATCACGCCGATCGAGTTCATCAGCACCAGAAAGATATCGAGATCGGCGCTGAACTCCTGAATCCGCTGCCCCCATTCCAGCGCCGAACGGACCTCCAACCCTTCCTCTTGGGACGAATCGGGTTGGCTTGTATCCCCCGTGGCGGAATCGGCCGTGGCGGGGCTGCCGCCGCTAATTAACGCTTGCGCCACGTTCGCGAGCAGATTGCCGCCACCGAGTCCCAGCGGATCGGGCCCCGTCAGTTGAGGCTTGCGGCCGCGAAACGTGGCCCGAATCGTGTCGGCCAGCGTCTCCTGCGGGACGGAACCATCGGGCTCGATGTAGATCGACGAGATGACCTCGTCGGAGGTCTGCGAAATCCGGCGGGCCATCGGGGCGGAGGTGATGATCGCCACGTCGAGCAGCAGCGAATTCGTTTCGTAGAAGCCGACAATCTTCAGCTCGGAGCCATCGACCTTCAGCGAATCGCCGAGCGATTTTTTGTACTCCCGCGCGACCGCCCGGCTGATGATGCAGACGGGTTCGCCGATGTCCGAGGCTTCAAGAAACCGGCCCGCGACCATGTCGTCGCGATAGACCGCGGTTTGCAGCTTCGTCATCGCGGCGATGTCGGCCCCGAACAGGAATCGCGGCGGATTGAACGTCGTTTTCCCTTCCACAAGGTTGGCCCGCGACCAGACCTCGCGGCAGACGTTACGGACCCCCGGAATCGCGGCGATCTCCTCGGCCCATTCGGCGGGAAGCTTCGAAAAAAGGGGGATCGGCGTCCCCGGTTGCAT
>CAYRVS010000020.1:0-3727 GCA_964427725.1 uncultured Planctomycetaceae bacterium
CGCGGTCGCCGAGCTCGTGCTTGGTTCTGGATGTTGTGTTTCGCGCTGATCGGACTCGTCGTTTGGAACGGAGCCGACCGTGTCCCGGCTGATCCCTCGCGGCCGCTGATCACCCGCCGCGGCCCCGAACCCCTCTCCAAGATCGAAAGCGACACGCTCCGCGTCGTCAGCTTCAACATCCACGGCGGCAAAGGGGACAACGACGTCATCGACCTCGCCCGCACCGCCGAAGTGATCGGCCCCTGCGATCTCGCCGGGCTCTACGAGGTCCGTCACACGGGGTTGGGGGACAATCAGGCCGCGATTCTGGGATCACACTTGGGGTTGTCGAGTTGGTTCGCTGCAACGGAACGGCATTGGTGGCGCGAGCACTTCGGCAACGGCTTACTGTCGCGCGTCACCCCCGCCGCGATTCAGCGGATTCCCCTCCCCGGGACGCGCGGCAAGGCGTTCCGCAACGCGATCCTCGCTCATGTCCCCTGGCGCGACCAGATGCTGAAAGTGCTGGCGGTCCACATTGACCGCGAGGCCGATCGACAACGACAACTCGAGTTGATCGTGCCGCTGTTTCTCGGCCTGGAAGGCCCCGCGATTTTGATGGGGGATCTCAACACGCAGTTCGACGACCCGCTGCTCGCGCCGCTGTGGTCAGCATCGCAAGTCGTGTCGGTGCGCGAGCGTCTGACCACCACCCCGCCCGACATGATCGATTGGCTCTTCGGGAAAGGGATGACGATCGACACCGCCGAATTGGTCGAAAACGACGTGTCGGATCATCCCGTCCTGCGGGTGACGTTGCGGCTGCCGTAAGGCTCGATCTCAAGGACGCTCCATGTGTGCCACTGGCTTCGCCAGTGGTCTTCCCTCGAAAGTCGTTTGGAGCGATCACACTGGCGAAGCCAGTGGCACACATATGCGACGTCCTAATCGATGACCTACCGCGCCAGTCACTTCAACCGCGCCGTCGTCACCATGGTCCGGAATTCGTCGCGCCGCGCGGCGACCGTTTCTCGCGGCCCCGTCAGCTTCAGGAAGAAATTCGCGGGACCGGTCGGAATCACCGCACCGAGCATGCACCAGTTCGCCTGCGGACCCCCGCCGGAAAAGCCGTCGGTGAAGGTGCCGTTGAGTTCGATCAGCACCCCTTCGGTTCCATCGACGGTCACGGTGGTCCGTTCGGGGGCGGGGTCGTTCGGACCCGGTTGAAATTGGCCTTCCCAGCGGGCGAGGTTCGCTTCCAAGCCCCCACCGGCGGACGACAACGTCATCCGCGCGGGACCGCTCGCCGCGTTAATGCGATACTCGGCCTGAATGAATTCGGAGGCGACGGGGCGTTCCTCCCAGCCGGCGGGAATCGTCAGGGTGATCCCCTCGAACGACTTCTCGGTCGCTTCGGTCAGCACCTTCCCCGCTTCACCGGCTGACGTGGTGGCCCCTGACGCCGGGAGCGGTGCCGCGGTCGGAACGGGGGGCGGGGTCGTCGGGCCCGAAGCGCTCGGGCCACACCCCGCGATCATCGCGGCCAAGCCGATCACCGATCCACCAACCAACGAACTGCCGCCACAAAACCCGGCCATGATTCCGACACTCCCCGGACGTCGCATCGACCTCACTTCGGCTTCCGTCGCGCTGCGCTGTTCATCGTCGATTCTTCTTTGCGGCGGGTCGAACCGACCGCGCCGGTCGGCCCCGCTTTCCGTGGCGTCTTGCGCGGCGACTGCCGAAGTTTAGGCAGTTCCTCTTCCGCCACCACCCACCCGCGACATTGTGTGCTGCCACAGAGGCAGGGGATCGCCCCATCGGCGCTCCAGGCGTAATCGATCGTCAGCTCTTCACCCCGCGGGATCAGACCGATGGCTTCGAGATGCACCTCCGAAGGACCCGCCGAACCATCCTCGTATTCGATGTCGACCAGCACCAACTGACAGTTCGGCGTGCACGAATGATTGAGGTAACGGAACGGCGCCCGCGGTTCGAGCGAATAGGGCCCGCCGAGATCGATGCAATACGCGCTGGCGTATTCGGCGTCCTCGATCACGCGACCTTCGACCTGGCCGATCTCAGTCCCCGCCGGAATCTCGGTCCTGGCGAAGACGCCGCGACCATAGGCCACCTTGCCGACCCGAATCCACGTCTGCGTCACAGGCATCCCGCCACACTCCCAGGAATCGTTCCAAGGACCGCCGCTCACGCGACCAACTCGCCGAGCGGCACGCGAGCGACGATATCGCCCCGTGGCAACACGTCAAGGGTACGCCGCACGAACCGAGTGGGAACATGACCACGAGTTGCTGGACGCTCCCACGCGCCTGCCGTAGCGTGAACGTGAAGCTGATGGCCTTCCCAGGAAACCTGCATACCGATGTCCCCCGCCCCGCAACTCACTGCCCGACAACTTACCGTCGAGCAGCTCACCAAACGGTACGACACCGCCGAAGGCCCGCTTGAGATTCTGCGCGGCGTCGAGCTCCGCATGGCCCCCGGCGAAGCGCTCGCGATCACCGGCCCCTCCGGCAGCGGCAAAAGCACGTTCCTCTATCTGCTCGGCGTCCTCGATCAGCCGACCTCCGGCCGCATCGAACTCGCGGGCGAATGCCCCCATCAACTCGACCCCGCCGGACAAGCCGCGTTTCGTAATCACCGCCTCGGGTTCATCTTCCAGGACCATCATCTGCTGCCGCAGTGTACGGTCTTGGAGAATGTCCTCATCCCCACGCTCGCCGGTCGGGGAACCACGCCGGAGATCGAAGCCCGCGCGCGGCAACTGCTGGATCGCGTCAAGCTCGGACATCGGGTCAACCATCGTCCCGCGCGGCTCTCGGGCGGGGAACGCCAGCGCGTCGCCGTCTGCCGCGCGCTGATTCAAGCGCCGCGGCTGCTTCTCGCCGACGAACCGACGGGGAACCTCGATCGTCAGACCGCCGAGGAAGTCGGCACGCTGCTGCTGGAATTGAACCGCGAACAGCAGACGATGCTGGTCTGCGTGACCCACAGCCAGGAGCTTGCCGCGCGCTTCCCCCGCCGTTGTGAACTTCGTGCGGGGCTGCTGCGGGAAGCGTGATCGATCGTTCCCAGTCGGCCGGTCAAGCCGACGCAGCACGGATCATATGGCCGACCGTTGGAATTCTACGGGACTTGCCGCGACTCGCGACGCATCCGTAGACTTCGCACCTCATCAATTCCACGGGACTTTTCCGGATCGTCGCAATGCGGTTTCTGCTGGTCGATCGAATTCTCGAACTCAAGCCGAACGAGTCGATTCGGGCGGTGAAGAATCTGTCGCTGGCCGAGGAATACCTCGCCGACCATTTCCCCGGCTTCCCGGTCCTGCCGGGGGTGCTGATGCTCGAGGCGTTGGTCCAGACCGGGGGCTGGCTGATTCGCGAGACCGAAGGCTTCCGCCCCAGTACGATTCTGCTCAAGCAGGCGAAAGCCCTGAAATTCAACAGCTTTGTAACCCCCGGGAAATCCCTGACGGTCGAGCTGAAGCTCAAAAAACGGGACGGGAAACTCTGGGAGTTCCTCGGGAGCGGGACCATCGACGGGGAGTCCGCCGTGTCGGCGCGGATCGTGCTCGAGGCGTTCGATCTCGCCGAGAAAAATCCCGCGATGGCGGCGTCGGACGAGACGCGCCGGCAGGCCGCGCGGGAGATCTTCTCCCAAATCTCTACGGCCCCCGCATAAGCGGCCGCCGATGGGATGGCGGTCGCCCGTGGCTGGGCGTCGA
>CAYRVS010000020.1:3737-39309 GCA_964427725.1 uncultured Planctomycetaceae bacterium
ATACCCCGCTTGCCGGTCGCCGATCGTCCGGACCATCGTGGTCGCGTGAGGTCTCACGTTCCGCGAGTTTGGTCAGCATCCGGCAGGCCCATCGAGAGCGCGAGGCTCTCGGCATAGCGTCTCTTTTCGCCGTGATCGGACCGTGAGGTGTCAGCCACGGTGGAGTGCGGCGGAAAGCCACCGGTTGAGTCGCAGCGAGAGGATTCCGCGTGAGTGAGTTCGCAGATCGCGTCGCCCTGGTCACGGGGGGGAGTCGCGGCATTGGTCGGGCGATCGTCGTGAAGCTGGCGGAAGCCGGCGCGAAGGTGGCGTTCGTCTATCACTCGAATCAAGCCGCCGCCAACGGCTTGGTGCAGGAACTGACCGGCCGGGGGCTGGAGGTCTGGGCGATTCAGGCCGACGCGAGCAAGAAGGACGAAGCGGATCGCGTTGTGCAGGGGGTTCTCGACAAGTGGTCGAAGCTCGACATTCTGGTCAACAACGCGGGGATCATCCGTGACGGGTTGATTCTGACGATGTCGGCCGAGCAATGGCAGGCGGTGATCGACAACAACCTGACCAGCGTCTTCAACTTTTGCCAGGCCGTGTCGCGGCCGATGATGTCGGGGCGGTTCGGCCGCATCGTCAACATGTCGAGCGTCTCAGCTGAGTTTCCGAACGCGGGGCAGGCGAATTACGCCGCGAGCAAGGCGGGGCTGATCGGGTTTTCGCGGTGCATGGCGACGGAACTGGCCAAGCGGGGGGTGACGGTGAACGTCGTCGCGCCCGGATTCATCGAAACCGACATGACGCAGGGGGTGATGAACGCCGCCGGCGACAAGATCAAACAGGCGATTCCGGTCAAGCGGCTGGGACAGCCTGACGACATCGCGCGGGCGGTTCTGTTTCTGGCCAGCCCGGCCGCGAGCTATATCACGGGGCAAGTCCTGACGGTCGACGGGGGCTTGACCTTGGGGGGAATGGGTTGATGACCACCGTGGATCGGGGGCGGCATGTTCCATCCCGGTCCTATCGAGAGATCACCGCCGCGGCGCGCTGGGCGCCGCGTGACGTCGAATCATGTTCATGACGAGTCGGGCCGCATGGTCCGAGGACCGCAGGAGAAGAGTGGGATGCCCTCACGCGACGAGATTTTCGAGAAGGTTCGGGATGTGTTGGTCGACGCGCTCGGTGTCGATGACGACGAAGTGACCCCCGCCGCCCGGCTGAACGCCGACTTGGGCGCCGAGTCGATCGACTTTCTGGACATCGTCTTCCGGTTGGAGAAGGCGTTCAGCGTCAAGATTCCGCGGGGCGAGCTCTTCCCCGAGAACTTCGCCGCCGCCGATACGTCGCTGGTCGACAACGGCGTGATCACCGCGAAGGGGCTCGAAGAACTGAAGGCGAAGATGCCGCACGCCGACGTCGCCGCTTTCGCGAAGGATCCGAAGGTCGAGAACATTCCCGAGTTGTTCACGGTCAACATGATCGTCAACTTCCTGGAAAAGAAGCTCGGTTGAGTTGTGGTGGGATGAATCTCACAGGTGCGGAAGCCCAGCCTTCGCGATGGCTGGGCTTCTTCCCCGAAAGCATCATCCCGCCCCGCAAAGGGGACGCTCGGATGCGCTGGATCTGGATCGATCGCTTTGTCGAGTTCGACAAGGGGAAGCGGGCCAAGGCGATCAAGAACGTCAGCCTGGCCGAAGAGCATCTGCATGATCATCTCCCCGGCTTCCCGGTGATGCCCGGCAGCCTGATGCTGGAGGGCATGGCGCAGACCGGCGGGATCCTGCTGGGGCAGGTCCACGACTTCGCCCATGTGGTGATTCTCGCGAAGGTTCCCAAGCTCGAGTTCCACAGCTGGGCGGTCCCGGGTGACACGTTGACCTACACCGCCGACTTGCTCGATGCGCGCGACGAAGGGGGCATGGTCAGTTGCACCGCCCATGTCGGCGAGCGGCTTGTCGCGGAGGCGGAGATCGTCTTCGCCCACGTCGATGAAGCGGCGGCGGGTTCGAGCAAGATCGATCAGAAGAGTTTCGTCTTTTCGATGCGGCTGCTGGGGGTCCTCGACGTCGGCCAAGCCGGCACCGGCGCGGTGGTGTGACTCCCGGAAGTCTCCCGGCGATCCAACCACCGGATCCGGTCGCGACGAAATGGGGCGGCACGATATACTGACAATACGCTTTTGGGGCGCGACGCGGACGGGCGGTCCGCGTCGGTCCCGGTTCGAGTTCACGGCGGAAGAGTCTCATGAGGCGACGGGTCGTCATCACCGGAATGGGTTGCATCACGCCGGTGGGGAACACGGTCGAGGCGATGTGGCAGTCGCTGCAGGCGGGCCGCAGCGGCATCGGGCCGATCACCGCGTTCGACGCCACCGGCTTCCCGACGACATTCGCGTCGGAAGTGAAGCAGTTCAAGCTCTCGGACTACGTCGACGACGCCGAGCGATTCGCCTACTCGGGCAAGAATATTCGGTTCGCGATTGGCGCGGCGCGGCAGGCCGTGAACGACGCCGGGATCGCCGAGGCCGACCTCGATCCGGGTCGGTTCGGCGTGTATCTCGGCGCGGGGGAAGGACAGCAGAACTTCCTGATGATGATGAACCTGATCGCCGGCGCGCAGAAGGACGGCGTGGTCGATCTCGAGGCCTTCACCCGCGACGGGCTGCACAAGCTCCACGCCCAATCGGAGATGGAGCAGGAACCGAACATGCCGGCGGGGTATCTCGCGAGCCTGTTCGACGCTCAGGGCCCGAACCTCAACTGTCTGACGGCGTGTGCCGCCTCCAGCCAGGCGATCGGCGAGGCAAGCGAACTGATTCGCCGCGGCGACGCCGACGTGATGCTGTCGGGCGGGGCGCACAGCATGATCCACCCGTTCGGCGTGACGGGCTTCAATCTCCTCACTGCACTGTCGACCTACAACGTCGATCCGCCGCGCGCCTCGCGGCCGTTCGATCGCGAGCGGGACGGCTTTGTCCTGGGTGAGGGCGCGGGGATGGTGATCCTCGAGGAACTGGAACACGCCAAGGCCCGCGGCGCGAAGATTTACGGGGAACTCGTCGGCTATGGCTCGACCGCCGACGCCTACCGCGTGACCGACGTCCATCCCGAGGGCCGCGGCGCAGTCGCCTGCATGCGGATGGCGCTCCGCGAAGCCCGCCTCAATCCCGACCAGATCGATTACATCAACGCCCACGGCACGAGCACCGACGTCAACGACCGCGTTGAGTCGCTTGCGATCAAGCAGACGTGCGGCGAACAGGCCTACAAGATTCCCGTCTCGAGCATCAAAAGCATGATGGGGCATCTGATCGCCGCCGCCGGCAGTGTCGAGGCGATCACCTGCCTGTTGACGATCCGCGACGGGGTGATCCCCCCGACGATGAACTATCAGACTCCCGATCCTGATTGCGATTTGGATTACGTCCCGAACGCGGCGCGGCAGCATCGCGTGCGGCGGGCGCTGTCGAACAGCTTCGGCTTCGGGGGCCAAAACGTGGCGTTGATTTTTTCCGAATTTACCGGTTGAGCAGGCTGTTACGGTCTTGCGGCCGATTGAGCGGCCCCTTTCCGTCACAGGATCCCGTCCGCAGGCGAACACGGCGAATTTCCGCCGGTCCACCTGCCGATCCTCCCCACGACTGCGTAAACTGCCGATAGTGGAGTCTGTCGAGTTTGCGGAATCTGGGTCGACAGGGAAGAGATTGTGACCGCCGTCCTCGTCACGCTGGGAGTCCTGCTCCTGCTGGAAGTGATCGTCGAAGCGATCTACGTCCCCATCATTTTACGGCAGTTCGAGTCTCAGCCCCCCTTCAATGTCGCCCACCATCCGGCCGATCCTCTCGCCGAGCCCGTCTCGACCGTCACGCGGGACGGTTTGACCCTCGCGGGAAGTCTCCATCGCGGTGCCGATCATCAGCCCCGTGGTCTGGTCCTCTACTGCCCTGAATCGAGCGGGAGCCATTGGTCGGCGAGTTGGTACTGCGAAGGCCTGCTGTCGTCCGGGTTCGACGTCCTCTCGTTCGACTTTCGCAGCCAAGGGGAGAGCGAGCATCTTCCCGGGTACCAACCCAATCACTGGCCGACCCGCTACGAGCAATGGGATCTTGACGCCGCGATGGCCTTCATTCGGTCGCGCGCCGATCTGCGCGATTTGCCGCTCTTGGTGATGGGGGTCAGCCGCGGTTCGTTGCTGGCGCTCGATGTGGCGGCTCGGTACCCCGAAGTTCGCGCCGTGGCGGGCGAAGGAACCTACACCGTCGACGCGCTGCTCGAGCATTTCGTCGAGCGTTGGGCGCAGCTCTATCTCCCGCCCTGGGTGCTCCGCTTGATCCCCAAATGGCATTTGAAGATCACGTTGCGACTGGTCCGCTGGACCAGCGCCTGGCGACGCGGGGTCTCGTACCTGGTCCTGGAACCGGTGTTGCGGCGGCTCGCCGATCGCCCCGTGTTGCTGATCAGCGGCGAGCGCGACAACTACGTCCCGCCGACGATCATCCGTCGCATCGCCAAGCGGATCGACTCACCCCGCTGCCGCATCTGGTCGGTCCCGAAGGCGAAGCACAATCAGGCCCGCGACACCGCCCGCGAGGCCTACGATCAGACGTTGGAAGACTTCTTCGGCCAGGTTTGCCCGCGCGTCTCGCGCCCCCAACCACAACCGGCGGACACCGTGCTGGTGTGATGGGAGAGTCCGTTGGCTTGGTGACGGAGACACCTGCAGGCCGGCCCGACCAGCTCGTTCGACCGCGGAATGCGCGCGAGCTTCGTCCGGGGTATCCCGTGACTGGGGGCCCATCCGGACGTTGGCGTGTCGCGATGGGCTTCGCTGACGAATTCGCATCCACATCAATTATTCATCAAGACTTTCGCATCGTATCGACGCGATTCCGTATCATGGCCACTGGGTGAATCAGTCGTTTCCCAGGAGGTCTGCGGATGGCTCAAAATCAGTTCAGCGGTTGGCTGCTGCTCGGTTTGGTCCTGTTGCACGGCGCGGATGTGCCCCGCGGTCGGGCCGACGAAGCCCCGCCGAAAAACCACACCATCGACCTGTCGGCGTTGGCCCGGGAAGCGGTCGTCAATTTCTCGAAGGATCCGGCTTCCCAGGAGGGGTTCCCGGCCGCCGATACCGTCTGGAAGAATCGCTCCCAGGATGGTGGCGAATTGGTGTTTGTGAAGCGCGACCTTCCCACGGGGTACTTCGATCAGGCGTCCCAAGCCGGCGCCCCCGATTTTGAACCATTCACTCCGGTCGAAAGCCTGAAGCAGCGCCCCGTGTTCCTGACCGACCGGACCACCGATCCGCAGGTCGTCAAGCTTCAGGAAGTGACGGGCCGCTTGGATCGCAGCTTGCTGAACGGCCGCGAGCAATACACGCTGGTGGCGTGGGTCCGTCGTTCCCGGTGGTTCAGCATTCCCGTCTATCGTGAACTGACTGTCGCGGGCGAGCCCCGGTTCACGGTCCTGCTGACGGCGCGTCAGGCGCTGCGGTACGGAATCTACCAATCAACCGATGGTGACAAGGCCGAGTGGACGCAGGGGCTCGTCAAGGCCCTGGAGGTGCCGGTTGGTGAGTGGTTCCAATTGGCGATTCGCCTGAAGCAGCACGGCGAACCGGCTCCGCTGTCGATTCTGATCAACGGCCGGGAACATCCCGTGGATGGGGGCACGCTGCGTTATCCCGCCACCGGCGAAACCCTGCTCGGATCGTCTCACCAAATGGGATCCTGCGAGGTGGGGCAGTTGCTGCTGTTCCCCCGGCCGCTCGAACGCCAGGAGTTGGCGGCGCTGCGGAAACTCTCGGAGAAGCACGAGTCATTGTCGCCCGAGGCCGGCAAGCTGGAGGTGGCTTTGGCGGACCTCGAGAAGAGTCCGCCGACAGACACTCCCGCCGCGGCGGAGCTCAAGGCCGTCGGGGAATTCATCGGTCCCCAACGCTCGATCAACCGCGTCCGCTTCATGCCGGACGGCCGGTCGATCGTGGCGGTCTCGGACGACCCGAAATTGTGGGTCTGGGACGTCCCCAGCGGATTCCTGCGAAACGCGTTCCCGATCGCCCCGCTGTCGCGGGAGGTCTGCGTCTCGCCCGATGGGCGACTCGCGGCGGTGGGGGGGAAGAAAGACGTGGAGCTCTATTCGCTGGAGGACGGCAAACGGCTCCGCACGTTGTCCTTGCCCGGAGGGGAATGTCACGGCATCGTCTTCACCCCTGATGGCCGCTTCGTGATTTTCTGCCAGGGATCGACCCTGACCAAACAGAACCTCGAGACGTTCGAGTATGTCGCGCAGGCCGAGGCGCCGCATGCCACCACACGCAGTCTGGGGATCACCCCCGATGGCAACCGCCTGATCACCGCCGCCAATGACGGGTTGGTGGTTGTCTGGGACGCCAAGACCTTCCTGCCCCTCACGACCTTCAGGGGGCATGTCACCAAGACGCTGTCCAAGACCTACGACGCCGACATCACGCCCGACCAACGCTTCGCGGTCTCGTGTTCCGAGGAACCGTCGCTACATCTTTGGGACGTGGAAACCGGGGCCGTGGTCCGCTCGATGGTGGGCCATGAGGAAGGGATCAAATCGGTCCGCTTCCTGGCGGATGGCAAGCGGATCGTCTCCGGCGGCTATGACGCCACGCTCCGCATGTGGGATGCAGAAACTGGACGCCAGACGTGGATCGCCAAGGGCTTGGGGAGCAACCACGTGGCGGTCTCTCCCGACGGACGGCATGTCGCCGCGGGCGGCGGGTACATCTCGCGGACCGTCGCCACGCCGGAACTGGAGTCGCTGAAGATCACCCTCTTCGAGGTCCCCGCAGACGTCGCGACCCCACCCAACACACCGACCGCCGCGCCGGCGGCTTCGAAATAAGGCGAACCTGCGGACCGCGAGCCATCCCGGCGTCGAGTTGACTCCGGGATGGCTTCGGTGAACATCGTACCCAAGCGCGGAAGATTCAAGTTCGGTTCAAGCGTCTCAACCATCCGGCGAGCCAGTTGCGGCTTCTCGAATTGTCGGGGCCGATGTCGCGGCGCTGGTTGGTCACGAGTTCGTCATTACGTGGCCAGCCAGTCACGGATCGCCTGGTGGAACTCGGTCGGCGACTCCATGGGGGCCAAATGCCCCGCGCGGGGGAGTTCGACCACCGTCGCGTGGGGAAGTTTCGCCGCGAAGTCGCGCATTTCGTCCGGCGGGGAGATGACGTCGTACGCGCCGATGATCACCAGCGTCGGCACGGTGATCGTCGGCAGCGTCGGGGTGGAATCAATCCGCGCGGCGAGCCCACGCGAGACCGCCGCGATGCCGCGCGGCGGATTCGCCAGGATCATGTTGCGGACCGCGTCGACCACGGCGGGTCGATGTTCGTTGGTGTCGGGACCGAACAACGTCGGCAGCATGGTCTCGGCGACGATTCGCGCCCCATCCTTGACCACGATCGCGGCGAGCTTCTCCCGGCGGGCCCGAATTTCGTCGGTGTCGGCGATGGCCCGTGTGTTGCTGAGGATCAGCCGGGCGATCCGATCGGGATGCCGGCGCCAAAGGGCGAAGGCGACATACCCCCCCATCGACAAGCCCCCCAACGTGACGGGCTCCGTCACGCCGGCGTGATCGAGCATGGCGACGACATCGTCCGCGAGCCGGTCCATGGTGATCAGATCGTCGGGCGCGGCGCTGCGGCCGAACCCGCGCAGATCGGGAATGAGGACGCGATGGGTATTGCGGAACTCGCGGCGGGCTCCCTGCCACATCGAGTGATCAAGCGGAAACCCATGCAGCCAGACCAGCGGCGGCCCCGCCCCTTCATCGACGTAAAACAACGTTTGCCCGGCGATATCGACAACGGCCACGATGCATGCTCCTCGGCGGCCCGACCCAGCGGGACCACTTGACGAAGTGTAGCAGCGCGGCGGTACGCTCCCAACGGGGGAGGGCGCGGTGTCGCACGCGAAGCCGTGTGACGTTCGCGCAACGGGCGGCGCGGCGTCAGCCCGCCGTGCGATGCGAGCCGGCGTGCCCCACTCACAAGGCTCCCGGCGAAGCAATCCCCGTGGTCGGCTCATCGGATGGACTTCCGTCCGCGCGACGTGCGTCATAGGGGCCTGTGCGGGCTGATGGTCCTCGGAAGCGCATCCGGCGTCTGACTTGGCTGACACGGCGGGGTGACGCCGCGCCGCTCCTTTCGGGCAGCGGTGCGATGCCTGGCTTTGTGCGCCGTGTTACAACCTGCTCTCCACAAATGCCGTCAAGGAACCAACCGGGAATGTCTCGACCACGCGACGCGGCGCAGCGAAACGGGGTACGGATGACATCCGCGCCTGCCGCACGCCGGATATGGCGCGGATTGCTCCTTGGTTGGCCAGGAGTGATCGTCGCGGCGACTCTCGTCGGCGGACTGTTACGCTGGAGTCACCTCGATCGGCTTGGCGTCGAACACTTCGACGAAGGGGTCTACGCCTCGAATCTGCTCTTTGGCCCTGCGGAACACTACGAATATCCCGGTCGTCCCTTTTACGCCCCGCCGCTGTTGCCGTGGTTGATTGAGTCGACCACGCTGGTCCTGTCGATCCTGGGGTTTGCCGCGCGTCCCTGGTGGCCGATGCTGCCGGGGTTGATTGCGGGGACGCTGCTGATTCCTTCGGCGGGGTGGATCGCCGGTCGCTGGTGGGGCCCGCGGGCGGGAGGGCTCGCGGCGTGGTTGGCCGCGTTGTCGGCGTTTCATGCGGCCTACTCGCGAACCGCGCTCACCGATCCCGTGGTGACGTTGGCGATCTTATGGGCCGTGTACGGGGTGTGGGTCGCACTCGGGACCGATCGGTTCCGCCCGGCAATCCTGGCGGGATTGGCCACCGCGGTGGCTTGGTCGACCAAATACAGCGGCTGGCTGCCACTCGCGATCGCGGTGAGTGGTGGCGCGGCCGATGTCGCGATGATGGCGTCGGCGGAACGGCGTCTTCGGCGGTATGTGTTCGGTTGTCTGGTCGTCGTGATGACCGCGGCCTTGGGCTGGCTCCCCGTCTGGTGGGATACGCTGCGCGTCGGCGGATACCAGGCGATCGCCGCGAATCATGCGGGGTATGTCCAAGGCTGGTCGGCGTGGTGGGGGAACTGGGAACGACAGAACGCGGTGCTGGCTTGGTACGCGGCGGGTTGGTGGGGTTGGCCGCTGACGATCAGCCTGCTGATCCTTGGCGTGGCCGAGAAGAGTCATCCACTCTCCTGCCGTGCCTGGTGGCGGACGCTGCCCATGGTCGGATGGATCGCGTTGGTGGAAGGGATCACGGAGACGCTCAAGCTGCCATGGCTGGTCCCGCTGACGTTGGGGGCGTGGGCGATCATGGCCGCGTGGTGGGCATTACGGCGCGGAATGTTGGATGCCGGGGAACGCCGGGCCGGAGTTTTGGTGAGCGCCTGGTTCCTCGGCTTGTTGCTGACCACGCCGTTGTACCAGCCCTATCCGCGGCTCATGTTGCCATGGTGGTTGGCGGGGATCCTGTGGCAGGCGTGGTGGTTCGCCCGCCGTGTTCCCGCCGTATCGGTTGATCCCGCACAGGGAGCTACGACGCCTCATGCCGACTCCGTCAACGCCGCGCCCGCCTGGATGGGCGCGCTGATTTTGGTGTCGCTGATGTGGCTTGGCCCCGAACCGCGCGTCTGGGAGTCGCGCCGATCAACCCGCGACGCCGCGCTGTCACTCCGCGAGACGCTCCCTCGCGCGGCCGACAGCGTCCTCTATGTCTATGGCGATCCGGCGCTGTTTCATGCCCTGCGGAAGGTCGACCTGGTCGCCGCGCCGGTAGCCACGCTCGCTCTCGAACCGGTTCCGCAGGCCGCCGCGACGTTTCTCATTCTAGGTCCCTTCGTGAGCGAAGAACCTTCGTTCGAGGCACGATGGCGCGAAGTCGCGTCACGATATTCGTTTGTGACGACCGTGGAGGCCCGCCCGAGTTCGATCGTCCGGTTCGATCACGGCGGACCGGACGACGCCCTGATCCCCGTTGACTGGCGCGTTTTCCGCATCCTCTGACGTCCGGGAATCCCAGAGAACGTGTTCCCTCGGCTTCTCCCCGGGTTGCAAACAACCCCCATTGACCCCGGGAAATCCCCGCATCTATAACCCCCCCGCGCGGGCCACATATTGACCATCCGGGGGGATCGTCTGATGCGTCTATTCGTCACCGGAGCCACCGGCTTCGTGGGGCGGCGAGTTCTGGCCTTGGCCGCTCAACGCCGCTGGTCGGTCGTTGCCGTCGTCCGCCGTGGTTCCTCCCGGCCGCTTTCCGAAGCGGTCGAACAAGTGGTCGAAATCGACGACCTCGACGATTCCACCCCATGGCCGACTTCCGCGTTGCGCAAAGTCGACGCCGTCATCCACCTCGCGGCCCATGTCCACCAATTGAAGCGGGCCGACGCGGCAAAGCGCGAACGCTTTCAGGCGGTGAATGTCGGCGGAACACGACGGTTGGCGGAAGCCGCCGCCGGTCATGTCGGGCGATTCGTCTTCATCAGTTCCGCCCATGCCATCCGCTCAGTCTCGACCGAAGTCCTCGACGAAAGCGTGATCGGTCGCCCCGACACGCCCTATGGCCAAAGCAAATGGGACGCCGAGCAACTCCTCTGGCAGGTGGCGACCGGCACGGGCTTGCCGACCACGCTGCTCCGCCCGGTCCCGGTCTACGGTCCCGGCCAAGTGGGTCGTCTGGGAAGCCTGATTCAACAGGCTGCTCGAGGCTGGCCGCTCCCCGTCGGCGGAGTGACGAGCCGCCGCAGTCTGGTCTATGTCGACAACCTCGCCGACGCCGCGCTCCTCGCCGCAAAACATCCTCAGGCGGTTGGTCGGACCTATTTCGTAACGGATGGGCCCGCCGTCACGCTCGAACAACTGGCCCGTGCGGCGGCGGTCGCGGCGGGACGTCCCCCGCGAGTCCTCCCCGCCCCGCAAGCCATGATGCGGTTCGCCGGGAAGCTGCTGGGGAAATCGCTCGCCGTCGAACGGCTGCTCGGCGCGCTGGAGGTCGACGGCTCGGCCTTGCGCCGGGACCTCGATTGGCAGCCGCCATTCACCATGGCGCAAGGGCTCGCCGCGACGGTGGGCGCTAGAGCGAATTCTTCGGACTCCCCGTCGCGTGAAGTGATCGTGTCGACCGTGAGGCCGCGAAGGAACGCCGCGTGAAACGTCTGATGGACCTCGTCATGGCCCTGTCGGCGCTGATGGTCTTCGCGGTGCCGATGCTGTTGATCGCGGCGGCGATCAAGCTCACCTCGCCGGGGCCGGTCCTCTATTGGTCCGACCGGGTCGGCCGCGACAATCGGCTTTTCAAGATGCCGAAGTTCCGCAGCATGCGCGTCGGGACGCCGGCGGTGGCGACCCATCTGCTGAACGATTCGCGGCGGTGGATCACCCCCATCGGGCGGTTCCTGCGGGTCACCAGCCTCGACGAGCTGCCGCAAATCTGGAACATCCTGACGGGCGAAATGAGCGTCGTCGGCCCCCGCCCCGCGTTGTTCAATCAGGACGATCTGGTCGCCGCCCGCACCGCGCAAGGGGTCCATCGGCTGGTCCCGGGCCTGACGGGTTGGGCCCAGATCAACGGCCGCGACGAGCTGTCGATCCCGGACAAGGTCCGGTTCGACGCCGAGTACGCCGCCCGCCGCTCGGTGCCATTCGACCTATGGATCATCGCCGCGACCTTCCTGAAAGTCGCCCGCCGCGACGGTATCCGCCAGGCGGACGAACCGGGTCGCAAGGCGGCGTAGGGGCTGCGTCCGTAAGAATCAGACTTGTTCTTCGGTCGTGATGGCGACATGATTGATCGCGCGAAGCTTGGCTGGCTGGGCTGCCATTCGAGCAGCAGCGAATAAACACCACATGACATCATGGCGCGATCACCTTATCTGCCATCGGCATTCCAAGATCTCTACGAGGTTCACAATTACCGGCATGCTGCCGAGGTCTTAAGTACGAGTTGCCCTGCGGAGTTAAAGGAACTGGTCGACTGTCTTATGCAATTCCGGTTGACCAAAGACGATATCCTGACCAAAGGCGGTAATGAGTCACAGATTCCAAAGCGAATCGCCACACTGATGCGGCCACATGGTTGGTACGAAACCCGAATTCGCGGCGACTTGGTTGTTACGATTGAAACCAAAACCGAAGATGGCGCAACCCATTCAAACTCTACATTGACCGATTTTCTTGATGGCCACAAAGTCGACTTTGTCAAGAACCGAGTGGCGTTTGACCTGGAGTGGAACAGCAAAGACCAAACATTTGATCGCGATCTCTATGCGTTTCGGGCATTCCACGAGGCGGGAGTCATCAGCGCCGCAATCCTGCTCACACGCAGCGCGGAATTGAACGACGTCTTCAGATCTCTCGGCGTGATGCCAAAATACGGCGCGAGCACAACTTGGATGGGTAAATTGTTGTACCGGCTGAATGCCGGGCGTAACGGCGGCTGTCCCGTATTGGTGTTGGGCATCACCAAGCGATTGATCAAGGACTGGGAAGAATGAGCACGGCAACCGATGACCTGCTTGAGACGGTTGGTGGGCGTCGATTCCACACGATCCTCGCCGATCCTCCTTGGCAGTTTCAGAACAAGACAGGGAAAGTGGCACCAGAGCACAAGCGGCTCAGTCGTTATCAGACGATGAGCCTGGATGAAATCTGCGCCTTGCCGATCGCGCTGGTGTGCTCATCACCTTCGCACTTGTATTTGTGGGTACCTAATGCCTTGTTGCCCGAAGGATTGCGGGTCATGCAGGAGTGGGGATTCCAGTACAAGAGCAATATCGTTTGGCACAAGGTGCGTAAAGACGGTGGCCCAGACGGTCGAGGCGTTGGCTTCTATTTCCGCAACACCACGGAGATGCTCTTATTTGGTGTGCGGGGAAAACACGCCAGAACACTCGCGCCGGGGCGGCGACAGGTCAACATCATCAAGTCGATGAAGCGCGAACACTCCCGCAAACCCGATGAGCAGTACAAGATTATCGAAGCTTGTAGTCCTGGGCCATACTTGGAATTGTTTGCTCGCGGTTCTCGCAAGGGGTGGACATCTTGGGGCAATCAATCCGAGCAGTATTCGCCTGATTGGCCCACTTACGCCAACCATTCGCAGTCACAACTTGCCCTGCTCGGTTAGTACGTGCCAAGCAGGGGCTTCTGCGGCTTTTGGTTCACCCGCCCATCTCGTCCTCGTGACTTGCCCCGCCGGGGTGTGGTAGTCTGACGGCTTCTGGCGTTGTTGTTGTCAGCGACGGCGTTTTCTCCCCCGATCGATCGCGAGTTCGAGGCGTTCCATGTCGAGCGATGCTGCCCATTCCTCCGGCGGAGACGCGAAGGCCAAAATCGCCGCCATGTGCTGGCGGAAGGGGACCGACGCCATGCAGAAGGAGAACTGGGACTACGCCATCGAGATGTTCGGCCAATGCGCGAAGGTGAAGCCCGATAACCTCGCCTACCGTCAGGTCCTGCGGAACTGCGAGTTCAAAAAGTACCGCGACAACAAGACCGGCGCGTCGATGGCCTCCATGCGCCTCATGGGGATCCGTAGCAAGGTCAAGAAGGCGCGTGGGGCCAAGCACTGGGCCGAACTCGATCAAGCCGCCGAGGAAGGGCTGACCGTCAATCCGTGGGACGCCCAGCTCAACTACGACCTCGGCGAAGCGGCCCGTCAGCAAGGGCATGACGACGTCGCCGTGTTCGCCTTTCAGCTGGCCGTCCAAGGGGACCCGAAGAACAAGGAGTTCTTGAGAGGCTACGCCGAGGCGCTGGGGACCAAGGGAGACTACGACCGCGCCCGCGAATGCTGGCGGAAGATTTACGAACTCGACCCGATGGACAGCCATGCCCGGTCGATGATGACCCAGTCCGACACGCAGAAACTGATCGAACGCTCGGGGATGGATCAGGCCAAGTCGACCGTCGAGGTCAAGCAAGGCTACGAAGCGTCGGTGAAGGGCTCGGCGGGGCCGCAGGCGAACGTCGCCACCCCGGGCGACTCTCCCGAGGCCGACCTCCGCCGCCTGATCCGCAAAGACCCGGCGAACCGCGACAATTACCAAAAGCTGGGCGATCTCCTGCGTAAAGAGGGCCGCCACGAAGAAGCGCTCGAGTTCTACAACCAGGCGTTCCAGATCAGCGGCGACATCGTCAACCGCGAACAGGCGGAGGACGTCCGGCTCGACATGCTGCGAAAGAACCTGGCCCTTGCCGTCGAAGCCGCGCAGAAAGACCCCACCAATGCCCAGACGAAGGAACACGTCGACGGGCTGCGACGGGAACTCCTCGCGCAGGAAATCGAAATCTTCTCGCGGTGGTCGGAACGCCGGCCGCAGGATTTGCGGCTCAAATTCGATCTGGCGCAACGGCTCCTGCGGGACGGTAAGTTCCAGCTCGCGGCCCAATACTTCCAGCAATCGTCCGCCGACACCCGCATCGAAGGCCCGTCGCTCTTGGCCCTCGGCAAGTGCTTCCTGAAGCTCAAGCAAAACCAGTTGGCGCTGCGCCAGTTCAAGTTGGCCGTGACCAAGTTCAACATCAACGACTCGAAGGATCAGTTCACCGAGTGCCATTACCTGCTCGCGCGGATGTACGAGGAAGGGAAGAAGCTCGACGAAGCGGAAGCCCACTACACCGAGCTCCTCACCGCGGACTTCGGCTACAAAGACGCGCACGCCCGGTTGACGAAGATCCAACAAGAACGCGGCGGAGCGGACGCCCTCGGAGACTTGGGCGACATTTAGGCGCGGTCGCCTCTCATGAGCGGGGGGACGTCAGTCCCCCCGGTGATCCCGCACGACGTCGCCGAGCAGGGTGGCCAGCAAGCATCGCCGTCGGGAATTCACGCCCATGCCATCACCGGGGGGTCTAACGTCCCCCCGCTCCTTGGCGTGGCGTGTTCTGCCCGATCCTATCACGCGAGCACCGGGCCGACGGCGATGTCGATCCAGGTGTGGAATTCGCTTCCGGGAGCGAGCGTCCGCCAACCGACGTCGTGCCCTTCCCGCGCGAGATTGATCGCGTCGGTTGGGCAGGTGTAGGGCTCGATGCAGATCGCCGCGCGGTTCGGCGGGGTGAAGGCGACCAGTTCGCGGAAGATCGGCGGGCAGGTTTGCGTCACCTGCAGTCCCGCGCGTTCATCGATCAGGATGCAGTCGAACTGTGGGCCGATCACTTCGAGATCGGTAAGGACGTCATCGAGTTTGAGCAGATCGAGATACGCCCCGTCGCGCAAGTCCCGGGACTCATCAACCGGGAGGATTTCCCCGGTGGGGAGGGCGTCGATCAGCCGCCAATATTTGCGGGCGGGGGCTTCGAGCGTGCAGTCGCCGAGTTGGCTGTCGGGCCCCAAAGGGGCCTTGAAATAGGCATGGGTGCCTAAGCCCCACGGCAGATCATGCGGTCCGGGGTTATTGATCCGGAAGTTCGCCCGCAGCCGGTTATGCAGCAGTTCATAATCGACCTCCAAGATGAAGTCGGCGGGCCAGTAAGGCATCCGTTCGGGGGCGTCGACGCTGAGCTGAAACTGCCCGGTGACGTGGTCCGCCCCCTGGTCGATCACCCGCCAGGGGCGATCGAGACAAAAGCCGTGGATCGCGTTCGGCTGGGTCTCGGTGACGGGGAGCTGATAGTCGACGCCGCGCCAGTGAAAGCGGCCTCCCCGAATCCGATTCGGAAAGGGAAACAGGATCGGAATCCCGCTGCGACTGGGACGTTCCTGGCTGCCGGCGAAGCCCGGAACGCTGTCGAGCACATCCACCGGCCGCCCGGCCACCATCGCCTGGAACGCGAAGCAGTTGAACCCAAGCCGCGGGGCGATCGAGGCGGTGGCCCCGGTGACGGCATCGGTCAGCGTGACGATCGACATGCTGCACTTTCGGAACCCGTGACGATCCGTGAATCGGACCTCATCTCGCGGGCGGATCGGAACGCGACCTCCACGACCGAGCAAACCACGGTGGCCCCACCCTCCGAGTGAATGGCTGCCTTAGCTTAGTCGATTCATGACGCCAGACCAAATCGCGGGGGTTGCAGTTCCGACAGGGAGCGACCACGATCAGCGAATTCCAACCGGCGGCTGGGGATGGTGTTGATGACTGCGTCCGTTTCTTATTCCATTCGTCCCGCGACTCTGGATGACGTGACCCCGTTGGGGGCGTTCCTGGCGCCGTTCATCGCCCAAGAGCGGTTGCTCCCCCGCACCCGTGACGAACTGGAAGATTTGGCGGCGGATGGATTTGTGGCGATTAGCGCGGGACGGATCGTCGGCTTCGCGGCGCTCGAAATCTATTCCACGAAGCTCGGTGAAATCCGCAGCCTCGCCGTCGACCCGGCGCATCAGGGTCAGGGAATCGGCCGGGCGTTGGTGGAGGCGTGCCTGCAACGAGCCCGCGACCGCAAAGTCTTCGAGGTGATGGCGATCACCTCGTCGGAAGAATTCTTCCAGCGCTGCGGGTTCGATTTTACGCTCCCCGGCGAGAAGAAGGCCCTCTTCCTGCAGACCCGTGACACCTACTGAGCCGTTTGCTCCCTCGGGAACACCGCCTGATGATGACCCTGTCGCTCCGCAGCCCGGAACTCCTCGACCGTCGCCGTTCGCGCCTTGTGCTGATCGATCTGCAGGAACGGCTGATGGCGGCGATTCCCGAGGCGGAACGAGTGGTCGAGACGGTCGCATTCGTGGCCGCCGCCGCTCGATTGTTCGAGCTACCCATCGACGTCACCGAGCAATACCCCGCCGGACTCGGGCCGACCGTGCCGGGATTGGCGTCTTTCGCGGGACGCACGGTCGAAAAGCGGCGGTTCAGCGGCGTTGAAGCGTTGGGCTTGACCGGGGTGATGGATCGACCGGAGTCGCGTGATCAGGTCGTCCTCGCCGGCGTCGAAACGCATGTCTGCGTCCAACAGACGGCTTACGACCTGTTGACGCTGGGCTACCGCGTGTGGCTGTTGGCCGATGGCGTCGCCAGCCGGCATGTCGCGGATCACGTCCAAGGTCTGGCCAGACTGCGTGATCAGGGAGTGACCGTGACGACCGCCGAAGCCGTTGCGTTCGAGTGGTGCGAAACGGCGGACGATCCGCAGTTCAAGGCGCTAAGTGGCCTCGTGAAAAACCGACGACGCTGAGGGACTCGGAGTTCGCTCCATCGAAGAGCGATCGGTGAGACGAAAGCCCCAGTGAGATCAGATCCTAGGGCGGGGCACCTGCCCCGCCCGCGTGTCGTCGACACCCCAGCGGCAAGATGACCATCAACCGGCCAACGATCCGCCCCCGTGGGGTTTCTACGAATGCAAAATAAAGCGTTCACCGCGCGACTCGCGCGGAATCGAACAGGATCCTGCCGCAAGATGTTTCAAGATGCGGCGCTTTTTCGCGGGTTATCGAGGCCACAACACGCGATGATTTCATGACGCAACACCATTTGAGAGAATGAGTTACGGACAATCGACTGAGAAAACACTGGTTTGGCACGCGAGATGCAAACTTGTTCGCTCGCCTTGGCGGCAGGCGTTGGCCCGCACTTGCTACTGAGGCAATCCGGAAGGCGCTTCGAGTTCATCCCGGCTCGAAGCGCCTTCTTTTTTCCCATCATCCCAACCCGGCGTGCGGGTTCATTGACCATGTTCCACGCAGCGTGGTGATGTTCGGCACGAGCGAGTACGCTCGTCATGACGCCGGGTTTTCGAGCGTGTTCCAGTCGACGAGCTGGATCGGTTCCCGTTCGATCAACAGGAACGTGCTGCGGTGGGCGGCGCGGAAGCCTTTGCCGCCGCGGGCGGTGAGGGCGTACTTCATCTGGCCGCAGGTGAGGGTCTTCTCGCCGCTGGTTTGCACCTTCAGCGAATCGCTGGGACGCGACATGAGGGCGGCCCCCAGGACTTCGTCATGGGCGTCGAGCTTGATCCCGCGAACGCCGCGCCCGGCACCGGAGAGGACCGGGACGTCCTCAATCGCGAAGTGAATCACCCGCGCGCCGCGAGTCGCCAGGAAGACGCTGGTGGCTTCACCGGTCAGTTCGACGCTGACCACGCGGTCGCCCGGGGCGAGCTTGCAGAACTTGCGGCCCCCCTTGGTCGACGCCGCGCGGAACGGGCTTAAGGGAACCTGCAACACGTTCCCCTGCGCCGTCGTGACGAAGAGATGGGGTTTCGGCGGCAGGTCGGCGGACTTCTTGTCGACGATGTCGGGCGAAGTGAAGCGGGCGTCGGTCGACAGGGCGGCGAGGATCGCCACGCCGTCACCGAGCTTCACATGCTTGGCGAGGGGCTCGCCATACCCGCTGCTCGCGGGGATTTCGGAAATGGGGAGCGTGTACGCCGTCCCGTCATTGGCGAAGAAGACGACCGTATCCAGCGTGCTCCCCGGGAGGACGGCGATCACCGTATCCCCCTCCCGGACGCGGGTGGTTTCGACGCTTTGTAGTCGTCCGACGCGCTTCACCCAGCCGTCTTTGGTAAGGACGACGTTGGTGTTCTCGCGGACGATGTACGCCGTCGCGTCGTACTCGACGATGTCGTCGCTGCTGCCGATGACGGTGCGGCGTTTGTCGCCGTGCTTGGCGGCGACCTCTTCGAGTTCCGTCTTGACGACACCCCACAGTCGCTTTTCCGAGGCGAGGAGTTTGCGGATCTTCTCGGCCTCCGCCCGCTTCTCCTCCAACTCACCGATGATCACGTTGATCTCGAGCTGCGAGATGCGATAGAGCTGCAGCTCGAGGATCGCGTTGGTTTGCTCCTCATCGAGCGGATAGGTCTTCATCAGCTTCTCGGCGGCGTCCTTCTTGCCGCTGCTGTTGCGGATGAGCTTGAGCGCTCGATCGAGGTCATTAAAGAGGAGCGCGAAGCCGTCGAGGATGTGAATCCGCCGTTCGAGCTGCACGAGCTGGTACTGGAAGCGTTTGCGGATCACCTCGAGCCGGAAAGTCAGGAAGTGCCGCAGCATGTCGGCGAGGTTGACCCGGGCCGGGGTCAAGGTGCCGTGCTCGTCGGGAATCAGGCAGGTGCTGTTGTAGGCGAAGTTTTGTTCAAGCGGAGTGTGCTTGTAGAGGTACGCCAAGACCGCTTCGGGATCGGCCCCCGGTTTCAGTTCCAGCACGATCCGCAGACCATGCTTTTCATCGGTCTGATCGGTGACCAGCAAGAGCTGCGGCAACTTGCGGCTCGCGACGATCGCCCCGATCGCGTTGACCAGAGGCCCACTTTCGACGCCGTACGGCAGCGAGTCGATGACGTAATGATCGTCGATCGGGCCTTTGCGATCGCGATCCTGCCGCCATTCGCCGCGGACCTTGATCCCGCCGCGGCCCTCTTCGTAGATCTGCCGCAGTTCCTTGCGGTCGGTGACCATACGGCCGCCGAGGGGGAAATCGGGCCCCTTGATGAACTTCAGCAGGTCCTTGGTTTCGGCCTGCCAGTTGTCGACGAGATGCGTGCATGCCGCGACGACTTCGCCGAGGTTGTGCGGCGGAATGTTCGTCGCCATCCCGACCGCGATGCCGGAGGACCCGTTGATCAGCAGATGGGGAATCCGCGCCGGCAGGACGACCGGTTCCTGTTTGCGGCCGTCGTAGTTGTCGCGCTTCGCGACGGTGTCGTACCGCAACTCGCTCATCAACTCTTCGGCGATCGCGGTGAGTTTGGCTTCGGTGTACCGCTCGGCGGCGGGGGGGAGCCCCATGATCGAACCGAAGTTCCCCTGGCCGAAGACGAGGGGATAGCGCAAGGTGAAATCTTGCGCGAGCCGGACGAGCGCCTCGTAAACCGGGACGTTGCCGTGCGGATGAAAGTCCCCGGTGGTATCCCCCGAGATCTTCGCGCATTTGATCGGCTTGCTGTCGGCGAGGAGCCGCAATCCGTCGTGCATCACATAGAGGATGCGGCGCTGGACCGGCTTCAATCCGTCGCGGACATCCGGCAGCGCCCGCGAGGTGATGACCGACATGGCATAGTTGAGGTACCGCCGCCGGGTCTCTTGGCTGATCGGCACATACTGAATGCGATCGGTTTCGGCGGGGACATCGGTGCCGGACGATTTCTTGGCCAAGGCGGGCCCTCAACAGACAACACGAATCGATGGAATGATGTTTAGCCGCGAGCCGCAGGCGAGCGCGGCCCGACTGTCAAAGCGGGGTGTTTGGCGAAAATCTGCGGATTTCCCCGGCGTTTTCGATCACCAAGACGTTGCGGGACGTATCAGATACAGCGACTGCGGGGGAATTGCAACTCCGCGCAAGGCGTTACAGACCAACCAGTTGGAATCTCAGGCAAGTCCGGTCTGTTGAGCCCAAAACGACTGATTGCGCGGATCGGAATTGGCCGAAACTAGGAAGGCAAGCAGGACCGTCGTGTTCGCGAGGGGTGTCGAGTCCGAGGATGGACTCCACGGCGAACGCTGGACGGTGCCCGATCCAGGGAGGGGGGAGACGATGTCTCACTGGTATGGCGGCCGCGCGCCGTGGACGGTCGTGTTGGCGACGTTGATGATGCCCGCCGCCTGGGCGCAAGAGTTTCGGGCCCGACCGGTGGCCGAATCCGCCGCGAGCCCCACGCCGATCGCTTCTTCGGAAGGGTCGGTGAGCCACGGACAGCCGTCGCAGCCGGGTTATGTCCAGCTCGGCGCGCCGCTCTATCCGTCGCCCCGGCCGAACATTCCGATTTGGACCGGCGGGACGTTCATCACCAATCAGGCGCTCGCCCCGCACGAGATGCTGTATCCGCACACGTATCGCTCGCTCCATGGGCCGTACTACCACCGGGTGACCGGGACCTATATGTGGACCCCGTTCGGCATGCGGACCCATGAAAAGTGGGAACTCCAAGGGACGATGGTCACGGTCAAGTACCGGTCGCATCAGCCGTTCCTGAAGAAGCTCGCTCATCCGACGATCTGGACCAACGGCGGCGCCTGGGACTAACCCGCGGACGCCTCCCACCGGACGATCAGGAGCGGATCATGTCACGGCACCATCGCGCCCCAGCGGCGCTGATCGGAACGCTCCTCGCCGCCTGGGTGGGTCTCGGATCATGGGCGACGGCGCTCGAGATGCATCCGCCTTGGATTCATGATCAGCCCAAGCCCAAGTCGCCGTACAACCCGCCGTGGCTGAACGACGACGATCCCCCGAAAGATGGCGCGCCCTATCACCCGCCGTGGGTGGGTCGCGAAAAGTGTAAGGACAATTCGCCCGACTTCCCGCCTTGGCTGGGGACCGAGTGTCATCAGCATGACGGGATTCGCGGGGGCGTGTGGACGGTCCCGCTCGATTGGCGCGACGTCGATTGGCGTCAAGCCGACAGCGGCGCGGGGCTGCACATGCGAACGCAGGCCTTCAGCCTCTGGGTCGAATCGAAGCTTTGTCCGAACAAGCCGCGGAAATATCAGGATCCGATCCTGGAGTACTTCCCGGATCCATCGCCGACCGGCCCCGGCCGGGTGGTGAAATAGTCCGATTCCCAAGTTACGAACAGCTCCTCGTTCCGGTGGCGGTCGGTACGACCACCCCAAGGAAAGTCACCATGGTCCGTCCCTCGTTCTCCCCGTCGCTGTGCGGCCTGGCGTGGGGCTGCCTGCTGGTCGCCGGCTCGCTGGTCTCCGCCGGCGAACCCGGCGTGGTCCGGATCTCGAAGCCCGCCGGCACCCCCGTCGTCCGTGGTCAATCGAGCGACATTCAGCTCGTCGGCTGCAAGGAATGCGAAGGGGGCTATGGCGGCGCTCACAGCATGGGCGGCTACGGTTACGGCGGCATGACCCATGGCGGGTTCGGTCACGGCGACATGTCGGGCTGGAACGGCGACTGCGACACCTGCAACGGCGGCAAAGGCTCCGCCATGATCGAATACTTCAAGTGCAAGTTCGGCTGCCTGTTCCCGACCGGTTGCGGCGGCGCGGGTTGCCCCCCGTTCGGCAAATATGCCCGCGTCTATCCGCAAGATCCCAGCTACTTCGATCAACGTGACGGTCAGGTCTATGGCGCGGCCGGCTATGGCATGCCCATCGCCGTCCCCCTCGCGCCGGTCGTCGGCCATCAATACAACTACAGTTGGGGCACCCCCTCGAGCCGGTTGACCCCGGTCTCGCGGATCGCCCCGTACTGAGTCGATTGAGATCACGCGGGCCGAGGGGCCGTTGCCCCGCGGCTTCCGGCTCCGAAATTCATGACCTGGAAAGCCCCTGACATGACGGCGAACCTGCGGAACTTCCGGATGGCGACGGCCTGCCTGTTCGCCGCCGCCCCGTTGACTCTCTCGGCCCAAGAGGCGGGCATCGTCCGCATCTCCGACGGCAAACCCAAAGTGCAAACCGCCGGTCATTCCGACGGCATGGTCATGTCGGGCGACATGAGCGGCTACGGATATGACGGCAGTTGCCCCCACTGCCAAGGGGGGAACGGCAAGCACAGTCTCTTCGGCGAGAAGTACTGCTCGCATTCCGCCGACTTCGGCTACTCGATTCCCGGCAAGTGGCCGATCCAACGCCGCGGCGTGCAGTATCAGCAGCTCTTCCCGTATGCCTGGTACGGCTCGCCGCAATGGCAAGGGGGGATGGCCGCGCCGCAGGTCTATCAACCGACCGACACGACGCAACTCGGCTACTACCACCAGCACGTCCCCTTCTGGCAACCGCAACCCAATCCGCTCCCCGCGCGACCCGTCCCCGCCCAGTGGCATCGCTACGCCCCGGCGGTCTACGCCTCGCAATACGGGGCCGTCTACTCCAAGGGGGGGATGATGGGGGGCAACTGCCCGGTCGAATACGGCATGCCGGTCTACAACTCGACCGCGCCGACTTCCACGTCTCCGACCGAACTGCAACCCGTCCCCGAGCCGGCCCAACCGCAGGCCCTGCCGCCGGAACCGGTGAAGGAATCGGCCGTCCCGCTGCCGCTGCAACGCGCGAGCTACTAAGCCACCATCGGATCATCAGAGACGGGAAGCCCACCCATCGCCATGGGTGGGCTTCTGCATTGATGTGTGCCACCGGCTTTGCCAGTGGTCTTTTGCATTCAGCGGAGCGCTTCCAAGGGCTGAATCCGCACCACCGACATCGCGGGCAATAACCCGCCGACGATGCCCATCGTCAACGAGAAGCCCGCGGCGAAGGCGATCGCCCCCTCGGTCACCCGGAACGCGAACTCGACTTCGCGGGCGCTTCCCACGGCGGTGCTGCGGCTGAGGCCGTTGACCCCCATCCCCAGCCCGATGCCGATCGCCCCGCCGATGAACGAGATCAGGATCGCCTCCAGCAGGAACGACACCAGAATCTCGTGCGGTTTGAACCCGAGAATCCGCAAGACGGCGATGTCTTTCCGCCGCTGGCCGATCGCCGCGAACATCGTGTTCATCACGCCGAAGATCGCGCCGATCCCCATGAACCACGCGATGATCCACGCCGCCTGGCTGATCATCTGCGTCTGCTCGGCCTGCTTGGCGTAATACTCGGGCTCGGTCTTCGGATTGCACGAGATCGAGCGGCTGTCCTGCAGTTTCGCGGCGAGATCGAGGGCTTCGTCCGGACCGTCGGTCCGCAGCACCATCGTGCTGTAGATCCCCTCGCGACGGAACTGGCTCGCGAGTTCGGTCAGGTCGGCCCACATCTCCGATTCAAACGCCGAGCCCCCCGCCTCGAAGACCCCGGCGACCCGCCAAGTCTTACGGCCCATCGGGATCTCGTCGCCGACGTTCAACTTGTGTTCGCGCTGCACCCCTTTGCCGATGATCACTTCGCTTTGATTGGCCCGCAGCGGGCCCCCTTCGATCAGCTTGATCTGCGTGTGGACCTCGAAGGCGATCGGCTGGACGCCGCGAATCTGTAGGAACTTGAAGACCCCTTCCTGGTCGAGCTTGCGGTGAATCACCAGGAAGATTTCGCGGCTGGCAAGGGGCTGCCCGGTGGATGAACGACCGACGCCGCGGGCGTTTTCGAGCTCGTTCATCAGCCGGGTGTCCATCTGGCTGAAGACTTCGTCGGTGTTCCCCTTGGCAAGGACGATGACGTTTTCCGGTTCGCCGCTGGTCGTGCAGACCTGCTGCACCCCTTCGACGAACGCGAGCATCACCACGAGCGCGGCGACAACCAGCGTGAAGCCCGACGCCGTCATCAGCGTCGTCTTCCACCGGACCACCAGATTCCGCGCGTTGTATTTGAGGGGGATCATGGGTTCTTCAGGGACGCCCAGGGAAGGCCTTCCCTGGGCATCGGGTCTTCATCACGCGATCTTCGCGAACACGTCCGACACTTTCACGCTGCGGGCGGACGACGCCGGCAGGGCGCTTCCCGTCAGTCCGACCCCCGCGCCGATCAACAGGCCCCAGAAGGCCGCCGACCACGGGACCGGAAACTGCAGGAGGAACTTGTTCCAGGTCATCACGGGGAGTTGGCCCCCCACCGTCAGTTGCGACAGGACGCAGACCGCCGCCGTCCCCAGCATTCCCGCCAGCGCCCCCACCAGCATCGCCTCGGCGATGATCATCAACGTAATGTGCAGCGGTTGGAAGCCCAGCACCTTCAGGACCGCCATCTCGACCCGGCGTTCCCGCACCGAAATACTGATGCTGTTCGACAGGATGATCACCATGTCGATGAGCAGGATCGCCACGACCCCGTCGATGATCTGCAGCACCGCCTGGCTGCGCGCGGCGAATCGCGCCACCCCGGCCGATTCGGTCTCGATCTTCAGCGAGGGTTGGCGATTCTCGTAGTCTCCGCTGAGGGACGCCGCGAGCTCCTTGGCCCGCTCGGCGCCGTCGATCTCGAGCAGGATGCAGTTGACCGCGTCGCGATCCTCGGTCGCCTCCATATAGTAGTCGTGCCGACAGAAGAACCCGTTCGACATTTCGCCGGCGGGGAGCACCCCCACCACGGTGAACGGGATATCGATCGGCGGGAACCGGGCCGCGAGCAGCGTGAAGCTTTGGCCCACCTGCCAGTTCATCGTTTTCATCAGCCCGGGGCCGACCAGCGCGGCGTCCTTCCGCTGCGTGAAGGCTTCGAACTCCGCGTCGGTGATCCCCGCCGCCCCCGCCTGCATCTCGCGCAGATTCTCGGGCCGCGTCGCCAGCCCCATCGCCTGCCGATCGCGGCGGCGGGACTCATCGAGGAACCCCATCAGGAAGTTCAACGTCGACCAGTCGCGGACCCCGTCGGCGGAGGTGATCTCGGGGACGTAGCGCAGCGGCACGCGACTGGGCATCGTCCAGCGTTCCGAGACGATCAACCGGGTCTGATCCCCCTGCGCGTTGACCTTGCTCTTCACCGTGGAGGTGACGTTGGTCACCACCGCGAAGATCGCCACCAAGACCATGATCCCCAAGCCGGTGAGAAACGTCCGGACCTTGTTCCGGCCCAGGCTTTTCATCACGAGAATGGCAAATTTGAAGAGCATGATGTGGCAACAAAGTGGACAGTGGGCGGTGGACAGGAAGCGGGTCAGGTGTTGTTACGAGTGATGGATCGTGCGCAGTCAATCATGGTTATGACATGGTTGCCGCCAGATTCGAGATCCGATGAGTCGGGATCCCTCATTATTCGTCGAAGGGTCATCCAAGCTGTGTGCCACTGGCTTCGCCAGTGCGATCGCTCAATGGCTGTCCAACTTTCTTTGCACTGGCAGAGCCAGTGGCACCCCACCATCGTGCGTCGACTATGCTTTTGTCTTACCTAGGCTGTCCACCGCCCCCTGTCCACTCCTCAACTGGGTCCACTCCTCAATTGGCCCGAATCTTCGCGTCCGGGAACGCCAAGGCGAGGGCTTCGTCGCGGGTTTCGGCGTGTTCCTCCAATAACCGGCCGTCGCTGATCCGCAGCAGCCGATGGGCCCGCGCGGCGGCGACATGGTCGTGCGTCACCATCAGAATCGTCTTGTTGAGTCCTTCCTGCAGGCTTTGCAGCAGATCGAGAATCTCTTCCTTCTTCTTCCCGTCCAAGTCGCCCGTCGGTTCGTCGGCGACGACCAGCGCGGGGTCGGTCACCAAAGCGCGGGCGATCCCCACGCGCTGCTGTTCCCCGCCGGAGAGCTGGCCCGGTCGGTGAGTCAGCCGATGTTGCAGGCCGACCAGGGTCAGGACCGTCATCACCTGCTCACGCCGCCGCTTCGCCGACATGTTCAAAAGCAGCAGCGGCAACTCGACGTTTTCGTACGCGGTGAGGACCGGAATCAGATGGTAGAACTGGAACACGAAGCCGATCGCCGTCGTCCGCCAGCGGGCCAATTCCGCCTCGGTCATGCGGCTGATGTCGCGCTTGGCGATGATCACCTTCCCCTTGGTCGGTTGATCGAGCCCGGCGATCAGATTCAGCAGCGTCGTCTTGCCTGAGCCCGACGGCCCGATCAGCGCCACGAACTCGCCGCGCAGAATCTGCAGCGAGACCCCCTTGAGGACCTCGACCGCCTCGGCTCCGCGCGAGTAGGTCTTGGTGGCGTTTTCGACGGTCACGATCGCATCGGACATCGGCGGCCTTGCAGATCTCGGTCGGTGTGACGTCGGCTGGGGTGCTTGGATGGGGGCCCGGGGCGACCGGAGTTCGCCCCCGGTTCCCGCCTGCGACCCGCAGGCCTTGCGAGGCTATTTCTTCTCGGCCAATCGCACGGGCTGACCGTTCATCAATCGTTTGCCGCCCGCGAGGATCAGCATGTCCCCCGCCTTCACCCCGGTCTTCAGTTCGACTTTACGGCCTTCCTTCGCCCCCACCGTCACCGGCGTTTGCACCGCCTTGCCGTCCACCAGCAGGAAGACATGCGACTGGTCGCCGACGGTGGTCACGGCCCCTTCGGGGGCCCATAAGGTGTCGACTTGGACTTCGGTCGTTTCGGGGTTGTCGATGATCGCCCGCACGTTCATTTCCGGGAGCAGGTAATCATCGGGCTGTTCGATCCGGATCGTCACGCGGACCACGCCGCGGGCGCGGATCACCTGGGGTTGAATCCGGTCGATCTTCGCGACGTATTTGCGGGACGGGTAGGCGTCGGGAATCACCGTGCACGGCCGCCCGATCGCGACCTTATGCAACTCGCGCTCCTGCACGTCGACCTCGACCTCCATGATGCTCATGTCCGCCAGCGAACACAGGCTGACCGACAGGACTTCCGGCCGGACGATTTCCCCGACTTCGGCGTTCTTCTCGAGGACCGTCCCATCGAGCGGGGCGATGATCTTGGTGTTGTCGAGCAGGTAGCGGGCCTTGGTGACCAGCGCTTCCGCCTGCTTCACGTCGGCTTCGATCGCCTTCATCCGTTCCGGTCGCGGGCCCTGCTCGATGAGCTTCAGTTTGTCGGTCAGCGACGCGACCTGGGCTTCGGCGTCCTTCTTCGCGGAGATGAGTTGATCGAGCTGGGCCTGGGTGGTTGAATCCCCCAACTGCTCTTCCCGCTCGAGCTCATTGGTCACGAGCTCGAGTTTCGACTTCGCGACATCCAGGGCCGTCCGGGCCTGATTCACCTCTTCGGGAAGCGCCCCGTTCATCGCCTCTTCCTGCCGGCTCCGCGCCGCCTGCAGCGCCGCCTCGGCTTGGGCGATGTCGGCGAGATAGTTCGTATCGTCGAGCTGCGCGAGGAGATCCCCCTTTTTGACCTTCTGCCCGACATCGAAGTTGAGCTGCAGAATCGCCCCGGGAATCCGCGGCGAGACCCGGACTTGCCGATACGGCACCACGAAGCCCGAAGCCTCGATCGCGACGTTCTCCGTCTCTTTCGTCGCGACGACGACGGTCTCGTATTCGGCTCCGCGCAGCTCCTGAAGCCACGTGGGGTTCCGTCGATAGAGGACGACGATCCCCCCCAGCATCACGAACAGGACCGTCCAGACGACGAACTTCGTCATCCGCGACGTGCCCCCCGAGGTGACCCGTTCTTCATCGGGCAACCGCAAGGCCGAGATCAGCGGGGCCCCGGGGGAGGCCGAGGCGGCGGGGGAATGGGAAGTGGTCATGTCCAAGGGACTTTCGTCTTCGCCGGCCGACCGCGGTATCATCTCCGAGTCGGTCCGTTCACCATGTCGTCTCAGTCGCGTCGATCCGAGGCCGGGGGCGAGCGCCCCGTGCTCCGCGCGTCGGTTCAAGTTGCGGGGTGGATCGAGGCACCACCCCAATCCCGTCCTTCATGGTCCGTCATGTTCCGCCGCGGATCAATCCCTCAATCCCCGAGCGGCACCGCCGTCGCCACCACGTAGCGATCGAACCGGCCCGTCTCGACGGCGTAGTTCGCCGACGTTTCCGTGTCGCGCAGCACCATCCGGCCCTCCGGCCCGGCCTCGATCACCTGCAACCGCTTGGGGTAACCGTTGAGCCCGGTCCCCCGCGCCTTGCCCGCCGCCTCCTTCGCGCACCACAGACGGGTTTCCCAACCCGCGGCGGGGTCCGCCCCGGCGAGTTGATCGATCAGCCCGATCTCCTCCGGCGTGGCGAAGGTCTCGAGCAGCGACCGGGTCTCCCGATCGGCCGGCTCGATGTCGACCCCCAGTGGACCCGCCGAAGCGATCGCCAGCACCACGTTGTCTTTGTGTGTTACCGAGATCGTCGGGACAAATCGATCCTGAATTCCCGCGACGTACGGTTTTCCCTGCGCATCGTGTTCGATTTGGTATTCTGCGGGATGTGTGAGGCCCATCCGCATCGAGCGCGAACGCCACAGCCGGACCGCGTCCTTCACCGCCATCTTCGATTGCAGGAATTTCCTCATGACCTTGCTCCCGCCCAAGGTCCGGAACTCCTGCAGCTCGGCGTTCGTCAGCGACGCCCGCGCCACCCACATCGGGTCGACCCCCTGCAAATGACGGTCCTCCATCCGCACGGCGACGGCGTCGGCGGGCAACCCCGGCAACGTGATCTCATCCGACAGCGGGAACGCCGTCGGGTAGCGGTTGAAGTCGAGGAACTCCCGCGTCCACTTGAAGATCCAGTCGCCCCAGCCGATGAACCGCATCCACACTTGGCCCGCGCCGTCTTCGATCTCGAAGTTCGCCTTGAGCTGCTTCGTTTCGACATCGAAGCTGGTGACGATCATTTTGATCGGGCAATCGGTCCCGACCGGAGGCGTCGGGCCGTAGATTTCGACTTTCTCGACCCCCACGGGGAGGATGTGCCAATCGTGGGCCTGACACCACAGCCCCACGAACTGCCCGATCCCGTCGAGCAGACACGGATCGACCAGCAGCGCCGGCTCCGGCAGCCCGCCGAACAACTGATCCTTCGGCAAGACCCGCAAGGTCCCCGTGGCGATCGGGTTCGAGAAGTGATCGAGCCGGGTCATCACATGGAACGACGGCCCATGGAACATCCGCCGGCCGACGTAGCAGTCTTCGATCGGAATCGGCCAGCCGGGCAGGTCCGACAGGTCGGGCCATTCCATCTGGAGGTCCTGCCGATACTGCGTCCCCAGCACCACGCGCCCGGCGAAAGCCCGTTTGTCCTGGAACGAAATACTGACGTCGACGCGCGTCTCGCCCGTCGTCTCGTCGTGCGCGACCACCTGGGCGTCGACGTGCAGCAGAATCCGCAGCCGCTCCTCCAGCCCGATCCATCGCATCGCCTTGACGTTCTCGTACCCAATCACCCCGAGTCCGGGGCATAACAGGGCCGCCGCCTCCGCGATGAACTCGAGGCTCATCGTCATCGGGACGATCGGCAGACAGTCGCGCGGATGCTTCGGCGGGCAGGTGATGAAGAGGTGGTCGTAGATGTAGCGGTCCTGCTCGGCGTCGAGGATCCGCTCGAGCTTCAGCGCCCGCCCCTGCTCGTATTGGGTGAGGCTGGCGTTGATCAGGATCGGGTAGGGGGCGTCGAACTGAACGACCGGCGGTCCTTGAACAAAATCGTCCTCGAACTGGAAGCCGTAGTTCGGCCCGTTGTAGCCGGTCCCTTGGGGATATGGGGGCGGGGGGGCGAGGTCGGTCGTGACGGGCGGCTTGGTCCACTGCATCACGCCATGTTCGTCGTGAGCCGGGACCGGCGCGACGGGCGACGCCGGGTGTTCCGCCGTCGTCGGAGGCTCCGCGACCGGCGCGGGAGCCGTCGCAATGGTCGTCGTGGACTCCGGCTGGGCCGCCTTCGGTGGCACCGCCGGATGCCGCAGCGGCGTCCATTCGATCCGCAGCGGCAACAGCAGCTTCGGCTGAGGGATCGCCGCGCGTGGTTGGTCCAGATCAAGGACCGTGCTCTCGCGGCTGTCGAACAGGGGCGCGATCTTAAACGGCACGCCGGCGACGAACAGCGTCGCCAGCAGATGATTGAGCTGCGTCAGCGGATTGCGATTGTCGACATCAAGGGCGACCGAAACGGCGGGCTCACCCTCCCGCGTGAAGTCCTGCACGCGGGCCGCCATGTGCCCACCGCCCACCTGCACGAAGATCCGCACGCCATCCTCGTACATCCGCTTGATCGTCTGCCAGACGCGCAGCGGATGATCGAGATTCAAGGCGAGCGTATGCCGCACCGCCTCCTGCTCCGACGGATAGGGCTCGGTGGTGATCGACGAGTACAACGTCATCGTCGGCTTGCCGATCGCGAAGTGCTCCCCTTCCAGCGCCTTGTCGAGTTCCCCCCGCAGATGACTCAACATCGGCGTATGAATCGCGGGGTAGGGGAGAATCGACGCCAGACACTGCTGCGCCTTCAGCTTGTCGACGATCAGCAGCAACTGGTCCTTATCCCCCCCGAGAATCACCGCGCTCGGGCCGATCGCCATCGCGAGATAGACCCGCGGATGCTCGGCGAGGTACGGCGTCACCTGCTCTTCGGTCGCCCAGGCGAACAACAATCGCCCGGTCTCTTCGTACTTCGGCGTGATGTTCAAGACCCGCCAATAGGCCGGCGCGGTCTCGCGGAAATCTCCCATTCCCGCCGCGCACAACGCCGCCATCTCCCCCTGGCTCTGGCCGGCGGCGGCATCGACCGGAATCTCGAACTGCTTCAGCAGCGTCCAACTGATCCAGTTCGCCAGCGTCACCCCCATCGCCGAGAGATATCGCTCGTCGGGCCGCAAATCATCGAGGAAGTCGGTGTCTTTCGGGGGCCCGAGCCGATTCTTCAGCCGCTGCCGATAGTCCTCGGGAATCGACGCCGGGGGACAGAAGACCGAACTGGTCGGCACATCGTCGTCGGGATGCCGATCGCGCTCCTCGAAGAAGTCGAACTCCTGCCGCAGGATCGGGTAGTGGAGACACAACTCCATGAGGTGATCGGGATAGTTGCCGATCAGTCCCGGGAAGCCCATCCCGGGGAAGATGAAGCCGATCTTACCTTGATGCTTGGCGACGTTGGTCGCGAAATAGATCGTGTCGTCGGTGAAGAGGGGCTTGTCTTTGACGATCGTCGCCTTCACGACGTCGAGTTTTTTCCGCAATTCCTCGAAGGACTCGAACACCACTCCCAGTTTCACCGGCCGTGAAAAGTCGACGACTTCCGCCAAGCTGCGGGCGATGTCGGCAAGGGTCGGTTGTTGCTGATCCTGATCCAGGAACGTCAGCAGGCGATCAATCTGCGCGATGACGTCCGCGACTGTCTTCCCGGAGAAGAGGGCCAATTCCGACGGCCGTGTGACGCCCGGCGCCGTCGGCCGCGGCGTGATCGCCTTCGCCTTCGACCGCTTCTTGGGCGCGACGGGCTCCTCCAGAATCGTGTGGACGTTTACGCCGCCGAACCCGAAGGCGTTGATCGCTGCGTACCGCGGCCCGCGCGTCTCCTTCTGCACCCACGGACGCGCATGCGTGTTGAGATAGAACGGCGCGTCAAGAAGCTCCTCACGCGGCTCTTCGCAATGCAGGCTCGGGGGCACCACTTTGTTGGTCAGTGAAAGCGCGGTCCGAATGAGGGCCGCGATCCCCGCCGCGGGCATCAAGTGACCAATCTGTGACTTCACCGACCCCATCGCCCGGTTGGTCGGGGGATGCTTGGACGTGCCGAAGAACTCGCGAACGGTCGTGATCTCGGCCAAGTCCCCCGCCGGGGTGCCGGTCCCGTGCAGTTCCAGATAACCGATCTCGGCCGGATCGACCTTGGCATCGGCGTAGGCGCGTTTGACGGCCTCGAGCTGTCCCTGCCAGGCCGGGGCCAAGACATCGAGCCGCCGACCGTCGCTGGCCGTGCCGCTCCCCTTGATCACCGCGTAAATCCGATCTCCCTCGGCGACCGCGTCGGACAGTCGCTTCAGGACCACCGCCCCGGCCCCTTCGCCGATCACCAAGCCGTCGGCCCGGCGGTCCATTGGCCGGATCATCCCCGACGGCGACACGGCATGCAGCCGATTGAAGACGAACAGGAACGGCCGGACCTGGGCGAGGAAGACGCCCCCGACCACCGCCGCGTCGGAGCGCCCCAACCGCAGCCGATCGACCGCCATCTCGAGCGCGAGCAAACTCGAGGCGCACGCCCCGTCGACCGTTTCAGCCAGTCCACCCAGATCAAACCGATTGGCGATGCGACTGGCGACGATGTTCGGAATCGCGGTCGCGAGGGAATCGATTTCGTTCGGAGGCAACGTCTCGCGATAGAAGTCCTCGATGTCGCGCCGCCGGCTCCCTTGAAGCACGTCGGGGAACTTCCGCTCGATGAGCTCAAGGGCGGTGTCGTAGATTTCGCCGCGCAGCCACAGCTCGCAATGCTTCGCCCCGGGATAGGCCCCGCGGCCGATCAACACGTCGGTCGACTGTCGGCGTTTATCGTCGGCCGCGAATTTCGCGTCCTTCAACGCCTCGTCGACCACCAGCAGCATCAGGTACTGGTCGGCTTCACCGTGCTTCACGGCGTTCGGCAGCAGCCCAAACGCCTGCGGGTCGATCGACAACCCGTTGGGCAGGAACCCTCCGCGATGGACCGCCATCGGTTCCTGAATGAACCGAAAGTCGCGGGCGTGCTCGAAGCGAGGCGGCGGCGGGGGCTCGACGCAGTCGACCCCGTTCATCACGTTCCGCCAGAACTCGCGAACATTCCGCGCCCGGGGCAAGGCACAGCCCAACCCCACGATGGCGATATCCCGATCATTCATCCCTGATCGATCCTTGTGTCCGCCGACCTGCGGAGGTGAGCGGGAATGTGCATCGTGCCGGTTCGTGGCCCTTCCACCGCGCGTCGCTGCGCGGCGGCGTGTTGTTGCATGTCAATCATGGTCTTGGGTGGCCGGAGGCGACCGTCGGTCGCCTCCGATTTTTCCGGCATCACGCGGCCGGGGCGGGTGCCCCGGCCTATGTCTCGCTGGAATTCCCCGACTACGTGGGATGATGGCTGATGCGGTTCGTGTCACCACCCGAGTTCGTAGTTCGTAGTTCGTAGGCTGGGTTAGCCGCAGGCGTAACCCAGCCATGGTTTGTCAGGTTGCTACGGGATTGTCAGGTGCTGGGTTAGGCTGCGCTAACCCAACCTACGGGCCTCCCTCGTGATTCGGCTTAGCCCCCCGCCACCAACTTGGTGAGCGCCGGGACGCTGCACGCGATCGTCACCTCGGGTTCGCGATGCCCCTTCAGTCGCAGTTCCTGCTCCAGGAACCGCACCCCTTCGGGGACCGGAATCATATGGATATTCCGCGAAGCGTAAATCTTTCGCAGCTCGTCGGAAACCATTCCGGCATCCCACGCCCCCCAGTTGATCGCCACCACCCGACCCGGCCATTTCCGATCCAAATCGTCGGCGAGCTTGTTCAGGAACTCGTTCGCCGCGCTGTAATCACACTGGCCGTTGTTCCCCAAGCGGCCCGAAATCGACGAGAAGAAGACCAGGCACTTCAGCCCCTCCGGCCGCAGCCGCTTCGCCAACACCCACGCGCTTTCGACCTTCGTCGAAAAGACGTTGGCGTACGATTGCGGCGTTTTGTCGCGGATCAGCTTGTCCTCGATCACCCCCGCCCCGTGCAGCACGCCGTCGATCCGGCCGAACCGGCGATACACATCGTCGATGAGCCCGCCGAACGCCTCTTCGTCCCGCACGTCGAGCGAATGGTACTCGATCGTCGCGCCGGTCGCCTCAAGCGCCGCCAGGTTCGCCAGGATTTGCCGATCCTTCAACATCCGCTTCAAATTCTGCTCGATCTGCGCCGGCACCAACGGTTGTCCCGCCGCCTTCCGTTGGGCGATGAGTTGGAGCCGCAGCTTCGCGGCGTCGAGGTGTTTCGTCTCCTCCGGTTCCTCGTCGGGGAGCGGCGACCGCCCCACCAGAATCAGCGTCCCTTTCGACAGTTCCGCGATCCGCTGAGCGATGTCGCAGGTGATGCCGTACGCCCCGCCGGTGATCAGCGTGACCGAATCGGCCCCGAGCGGGAACTCGCCCAACTGGGAGGCGTGCGGCGTCGTGTTCTCCAGCCGCAGCGTGAATCGCCCCGCGACCGTCAGCCCGATTTCGTAAGCCGGGTCGTCAATCGCCAGCTCTTCGATCAACCGGGCCGCCAGCAGCGCGTTGGGGGCCGAGAGATCCAAGTCGACGTTGCGGACGCTGACCGTCTGGTATTCCTGCCGGAAACTCTTGAACAACCCGCAGAGTCCCGCCGAGGTGAGCGCCATCCGCCCGCCGGTCCGCGACAGCCCAAACTGACCATCGAGCCCGGTGAGATTAAGAACCCAGCCCCCGCCCGCCGCGGCGGCGTCGGTCAACTCTTGGGCGAATTCCTTCAGGAAATTGAAGGACCACAAGGTGACCTGTTGGGCCGCTTCCGGCGAGACGCACCCCGCGACACCGAACGTCTGCGAGATACCCAGGAAGTTGAGGACCGCGCCAATCTGCCCGCCGGACGAGCCCGTCAAGAGCTGTCGCAACTGGGCGACGGCTTCCGGGCTGCCGAGGTCGACCGAGTAGACATCGGCCGAGACCTGCCGGGTGGTGGTCCCCGGCAGAATTCTGCGGACGCGATACCCTTCCTGGCCGAGGCCGGCGGCGACGGCGGACGTGAGTTCGGCGGCTTCCCCAAGGAGCAGAATCAGCTGTTCACGTGGGAAGTTTTTTTTTGGCCGCCGGCCGGGGCGTCGACCGCCGTCAGCGTATAGCGTTCGACCTCTTCGCCGGTTTTATCGGCGAGTTTGGGGGAATTCGCCCCCGAGGTGACGGCCTGATAGCGGAGTTCATAGGCGCTGATGATGTCGCCGAGGGTCTTCAGCTTGGTGAATTCCTTCAACGCTTCTTCCTCGTCCTGATCATCCTGTTGGAAGTAGGGATGATAAGGCTTGAGGTTGCTGAAGATTTCGACGGTCTTGATCGAGTCGATCCCGAGCCCCGCTTCGAGCGGCAGTTCCAGATCGAGCATGTCGGTCGGGTAGCCTGTCCGTTCCGAGACGGCGTTCAGGAGGTCGGCCTTGAACATCTCGGGGGTCGGGATGCCGTGGCTGCTCGCGGCGGGGGCCGCCTTGGCGACGACCGCTTCCACGGCGGCGACCGCGGCGGGTTTCGCCACCACCGGTTGCGGCGCGGGCTTCGCCGGGACCGCGGCGGGGGTGACGGCGACCGGAGCGACCGCGACCGGCTTCGGCGCGACGACCGCGGGGGTGACCGCAACCGGAGCGGGCCGCGGCGTGACGACTTGTGGCGCGGGGGCCGGAGCCACCGGCATCGGCGCCGGGGCGACCCGCGCCACCGGAGCGGGAGCCGGTTGTCCGATCGGTGCCGGGG
>CAYRVS010000020.1:39319-46548 GCA_964427725.1 uncultured Planctomycetaceae bacterium
GACCTGAGCCATCGCGACTTCCGGCGTCGGCAACCCGGTGGCGATCATCGGCGCGGGGAGCCCGACAAAGTCCAGGTTCGCCCCCGAGACCCCTTGAATCAATTGCTGATGGGCATCGACGAACTTCAGGGCCACCTGCTGCTGCCACTTCTGCAGATCGAGCATCTGCATCATCAGGGCTTGCGACTGCAGGATCAGTTGGGCCGCCGCGGGATTCAGCGACGATCCATTGTCGTTCATCGGGCTGGGCTGAGTGGACACGGCGAACCTCTTGGGTTGTTGCGTACCGTTAAGGTGACTTGGGGTGGTGAAGGTGGTGGCGGCCGGGGCGACGGCCGGTTTGGTCCAATCGGTCGCCACCGGCAGACAGGGGGCCATGGGGACCGCGCTGCCGGGGAGGATCAAGGGAACCGTGGTGGCGGCTTTGGCCTGTGGGGCCGCCGTCGCCCTGGCATTCGATCGGACCGTCGTCGCCGAAGCGGCGGCCACGGTCACGGGGGTATTCGTCGGTTGGGCGTGGGGCATGACCGGATGAACGGCCGAGCCGTTCCCGTTCGCCCCATGCGGAGGATGCACTGTGTACTGGGTCTCGCCGATCGTCGCCTGGCCGTGGGCCGCCAAGCCGTTGGTTCCATGCCCGTTCAGACCCGCTCCAGGCGGACCGTGTCCGTTCAAGGCATGCCCGTTCGCATGACCGTTGATTCCCGTGTGCCCATTCGCTCCATGCGACTCGCCCCCTTGCGGGAAGCGGGTTTGCGTGGGGAGCGGAGCCGGCGCGGGCTGACCATGGGTCGGCACGCGCACCGTGGCCACGGGGGCCGTATCCAGAGCCGCGACGGCCGCTTTCAACCGCGAGGGTTGCGAAGCGTGACCGTTCGTCCCGGGATGACCTGATGTATCGGCCGCGACCGTCGTAGGAGATGTCCCGGAGTGTCCGTTCTCGCCGGACGTCGCGGAGGCCGTCCCTCCCGCGCCCGTTTTTCCGGCAAACTTGGCACGCAAGCCATCCCCGGGCAAACCCTTACGCGGCGGCAACGGCGTGACGGGCTTGGCTCCCGACACCGACATCATCCATTCATGCTTCTTCGGTTGGCTCGTTTCGACCACCTGGCCGCTGTAGGCCGCGACCGTTTCGTGCCCCAAGCCTCGGCCGTCGTACCACGCCGCCAAGTCGATGGACAGCCCCAACGTGAAGAGTTGCCCCAGCACATGGGCCAACTGCGTGATCCCATCGCGTCCGGGGGCATCCAGCGATAAGGTCGCCGGCGCGTCCGCGCCGAAGATGCGGCCGATCAGACCCGACAAGACCCGACCGGGACCGACTTCGACAAAGACTTCATAACCGTCGGCCCGCATCTGCCGGATTTGTTCCTCGAACCGCACCGGTTCGACGATGTGCCGTTGCAGCAGTTTGCGGATTTCGGCGGGCTTCTTCGGATAGGCGGCCGCCAGCGTGTTGCTGTAGACCGGGAGCTTCGGCGTTTGGAACTTCGCATCCTTGAGCGCCGCGCTCAACGGTTCGACCGCCCCGGCGATCGACGGCGTATGGAACGCGGCGCTCACGGGAATCCGCTTGGCCCGCAGACCCGCGGCGTTGAACGTGGTGATCGCCGTCTCGACCGCGGCGACTTCCCCCGCGATGATCGTCTGATCCGGCGCATTCAGATTGGCGAGGTAAACCGGCAGATCAAGCGTCTTGAGGGCCGCCGACACGTCGGCCGCTGCGCCTTGGACGGCGGCCATCGCCCCCGGCGCCTTCTCGCTCGCCTCGGTGGCGACGCGACCACGGTGCCCCGACAGTTTCAACAAGTCGTTCAGGCCGATCGCCCCGGCGGCGTACAGCGCCACGTACTCGCCGTAGCTATGCCCGGCGACCGCCCCCGGCGTGACCCCGAACCGCTTCAGAAGCTCGGTACCGAAGGTCTCAACCACCCCGAGCGCGGGTTGGGCGACTTTCGTTTCGTTGAGCCGCGCCTTGCGGGCTTCGTCTTCTTCCGGGGCGAAGACGGGAGGCGGATAGATCATCCGCGTGATCGCGATCGGGAAGAAGTCGGCCAGCACCCGATTGGCGGCGGTGAAGTGGGTCTGGGCCCACTGCGTCACCACGGCGAGATCCCGCAGCATGTTGACCGACTGCGAGCCTTGACCGGGATACAGGAACGCGACCTGATCGGCCTGAACCGCGGCGGCTTCCGAGTAGTAAATCCCCGTCGGATCCAGCAAGGCGGTTTTGGCCCCCAACTGCTCGATCGCCTTATTGACCTTCGTCCGCAATTCGTCGATGGTCGCCGCGACGATCGCCAGCCGACAGGTCCGCGGCGCGGCCACGGCGGCTTCATCGTGCCGAATCGCCGCGCACAACCGCGACAGGCTGGGGGTCCCCACCGTGGGGATTTGCCCCGCGAGGGTCCTCAGCGCCGCGACCAATTCCGCGCGGGTGCCACGCTGCCAGAGGCAGATTTCGACCGAGCGCGGGCTGTAGTCGATCGCGAATTGAGACGGACCGTTCCCGACGTACTCTTCCATCACGACGTGGAAGTTGGTCCCGCCGAAGCCGAAGGCCGAGACCCCCGCGCGCCGCGGATGTTCGCCCAGTTCCTCGAACCACGGCCGCGTCTCGGTGTTGATGAAGAACGGGCTATGGCGGAAGTCGACCTTCTCGTTCGGGTGCTCGACGTTGATCGTGGGGGGCAAAACCCGCTGCTTGAGCGCGAGCGTCGTCTTGATCAGGCTGGCGATCCCGGCGCACGTCTTGGTGTGGCCGATCATCGACTTCACCGACCCGACCGCCGCGTACTGTTCGTCTTTCGTGGCTTCCGAGAACAGTGTGTGCAGCGACGTGATTTCGGTGCTGTCGCCCACCGCGGTCCCCGTTCCGTGGGCTTCCACCAGCGAGACGCTGGCAGCGGGGACGTCGGCGTCGGCGTAGGCCCGCTCCATCGCCTTCATCTGGCCGCCCGGGAACGGGGCGGTCATGCTGCGGTTCCGACCGTCGCTCGACGCGCCGATCCCCTTGATCACGGCGTAAATCTTGTCGCCGTCCCGCTCGGCGTCCTCTAGCCGGCGGATCATGATCGCGCCGATCCCTTCGCCGAGCGCAATCCCGTCGGCGGAGTTGTCGAACGGTCGCGACCGGCCCCGGGGGGACAACGCATGCGTCTTCGCGAAGCTCATGTAGCAGAACGGATTGTTCGTCCCGTCCGCCGCCCCGACCAACATCGCATCGACCGTCTTGAGCCGGAGCTGCGCGATCGACGCATGAACGGCGGCGAGCGACGCGGCACACGCCGCATCGACCACGTAGTTCGGACCACCCAGGTCGAACCGGTTGGCGATCCGCCCGGCAATCACGTTCATCAGGAACCCGGGGAACGAGTCTTCGCTCCATTCCGGGAGAGTGGCGTTGAGCTCGTCGACGATGTGCTGTCGCAATTCCGGCGTCAGATCCTTCACGCGCGGCAGGTAGTGCTGCACCATCGAGCGGAAGGCGTAGTCCGAACCGACGTCATGCGAACCGGCACAGGCGAAGATCACACCGGTCCGCTCTTTGGGAAACGGACGTTCATGGTAGCCGGAGTCTTCGAAGGCCTGATTCGCCACTTCCAGCGAGAGGAGCTGGATGGGGTCGATGTTCAGCAGGCTCGACGGCGGGAACTTCCACTTCATCGGGTCGAAGCGGATCGGATCGAGAAATCCGCCCCACTTGGAATAAACTTTGTCCCGGGCGAAGCGATCTTCGTCAAAGTAGATCGCGGGATCCCACCGGCCTTCCGGAACTTCGCGAATGCAGTCGATCCGCCGCAGGATGTTTTCCCAGTACGACCGCAAATCGGGCGACTGGGGGAACATGCAGGCCATCCCGACGATGGCAATGTCGAGGTCGCCGCGGTAAGGCACTTCCGGCGTCTCGCCTCGTGGCGTCGACTTTTTGGCGGCCATGATCACTAACTCCTCGGCGTCCAAGGACCGTAAGGGGTCCGTGAACACGGTGGTCCATCTCGGCGTGATTCTTTCACCGCCCGATCGCTCCGCTACGTAACGTGAGTCGGCTCGATTCAGGCGAGGATCATCGGACTATCGCAAACCCATCCCACGAAACGAGCGCGACCGACAAGGGAGGCGGGGACCGCCGAAATCCCTTTCGGTGTCGGATCGCATCGTGCTTCGTGGGGAGTGGGTCGTTGGGACTCGGAGCCGAGGGTCACCTCGGACGAGTCGTGTCATATCTGGCTGGCGTCGTATCCGGCGTTAGGCCGTGGTGCGGTGGGTTCTTCGGGTGTTGCAACCAACGTGATGGCTGGTCATTCAGCGACCCTCGGAATCCCTTGGCAGTGGGCAGGCTGTCTCCATTCAACAGCGGAGCGCAATCGATTCCTAGATTGCTTTCTGGGAAACTTGCAGAATTTAAGAGAAACTCTACGGTTCCCGAGAATGTTCACTAGGTCTCCCCCCCCAGGCTCGTGAATGCGATCCGTCAACCGCCAACTCACTGGGGGAAAAATTTTCCCTGTCGCTGGTTGTGCCTGCAGTCGCAAACGGCATGCCTGAAATCGACGCGCCCCGAACTCCGGCGGAATCCGCTTCTTGGACAAGTTCGGCACGAGCAACACCAAACGCATCCAAGAACGCGAGCACCAGCCGCGCCCAATCGTCAGGACGGCCGAGCGACCGCCATCGACTGGGATTCAAGGTGTCATCAGATTCCCATCAGACGTGCTGTCCGGCCCGCACCAAACCTGCCGGACGCTATGGTGAATCGTCCTCTGCCGATTCCGCAAGGGAATCATTTCGCGCAGACTCGGGGTATGCGGACTGTGCCGATTCTACCGACAACCCTGCCCCCGCGCAGGGCCAGCCACCGGCTAGGGGTTTTTCCCTAAGCTCTTATCCTGATTCGACTCCGGCTCCCTGTCGGCGTTGTTATTTCCGCCACATCACGCTCCGCTTGGCCTATTTTTTGCACTTTGCAAAAATGCACTGAAGCGGCGGTTCCAACGCACGTTTTTCGAGCAAGTCCCAAACCGCGGGTCATGGATCGCCGCTCCTGTCATGCGCCAAGTAGGCCCGCTGGTTCGACACCCCGTGAATGACTTGACCCCGAAACGGTCGATACACTCCTTGCGACCGCCGTGGAACCGGGGAGCATTCCGCTCACGACGTACTGCCCCCTTAGGTCTTGTCATGTCGGACGCTCCTAGTCGGCCATCCGGGTGACTGGTCGAGTTCGGGCCACTCTCGACACCTTACATCAAAGATCGTCTGTCGAATGTCAGACTCCGGGTACACGCTGCACAAACCGTTTCGCCCGATCGGCGTCAAACTCTTCAACGCCCTCGGAGGAGTCGTCCGCCGACTCAACTGGGAACCCGAGATGCGGGTCGAGCGGATCCTGCATTATGCAAAACAGCGGACCGGCCTCGACGATTTCGGCTCCGACGAGTTCTTGGAACCGCTGTCGATTCTGGTCGACGAGTATCAGCACGCCGCCAACTTCCATCCGTTCGGCCACTTCTGCATGCGGATGTCGCTGCAGAAGCACGCCGAAAACCGGCTGTTGATCGAAGCCTCCGCCAAGCGGCATCCGGAACGGCTCGCGCAACCCCTGAATCGGCCGCTGTATGTGATCGGGTTGCCGCGAACCGGGACGACGCTCCTTTACAACCTCTTGGCGCAAGACCCGAACTCGCGGCCGCTGATGATCCACGAGGCGATGTTCCCCGCGCCCACGGAAAAGGAGGACCGCGAAAACAACCCCCGGCCACGGCAGAAACGGGCGAATTTCTCGGCTAAGGCCCTCAACCGCTTGGCCCCGAACCTCAAGCAGGTGCACGAGTTCGCCCCCGATTCCGCCGAGGAATGCGGCTGGCTGATGAACAACGCCTTCGTCAGCCTGATGTTCCTGCTCGACGCGCCGCTCCCCAAGTACTTCGACTACTACCGCAACATGCCCCACGAGCGGATGCTGAAGGTCTACGAGTTCTACCGCAAGCAGTTGCAATTGATGCAAACCCCCGACGACCGGCGGCATTGGATCCTGAAGTCGCCGGTTCATCAGGGGACCTTGCTCCCGCTGATGGAGGCGGTTCCGCAAGCCAACGTCGTGCAGACGCATCGCGATCCGAAGCGGGTGATCGCGAGCTGTTGCAGCCTCGTCTGTATGGTGCGGGGGATTTTCACCGACGATCAACGCCTCATCACCACCGGAGACGAGTTCGCCGGCCGGATGAAGTACGCCATCGAAAACGCGATGGCCGCCCGCGAGACCTACGGCAACCGCATCACCGACGTCCTGTTCGACGACCTGGTGAAGGACCCGATCGCGACCGTCCGCCAGATTTACGACCGGTTCGGCTACCAGTACTCCCCCGAGATGGAGGCGGGGATGAAGCGCTGGCTCGCCGAGAATCCCCAGGGCAAGCACGGAGCCCACAAGTACGACCTCGAGCAGTTCGGGCTCAACAACGCGATGATCGACGAGATCTTTCGGGATTACTGGCCGCCGCGCCGGGCGGCGTAAGCGCTCGACTCGCGGCATGCTTGACCGTCATCCATGATCGCCCCACACTACCCGCGGGGTTCCTTTTCCACCGCGCTACGTGGGAGCCGTCGTTCATGGTCACTTGGGTGCATCACATCGGCGGGCCAAGCGGCCTCGTCCGGAGTTGCGCGACGTACGTCGCGCTGGGCGCGCTCCTGCCCGCCCTCGGCTTCGGGGCCGATCCGCTCCGTCAGACTCAACCGGTCAATCAGCTTCGCGCGGCGGTCGAACCCGCCGCCTTTCCCGGAGCCGCCTCGATGTTGTCGCTCAAGTCCCGTTCGTATGGCCGGATGCCCGACGGGGCCGAAGTCACCGCCTACACCCTCTCGAACGGCACCGTCACGGCGGAACTGATCAATCTCGGCGCGACGCTGACGGCGCTCCACACGCCCGATCGCGCCGGCAAACCCGCCAACATCACCCTCGGCTTCGCCGACCTTCCCGGCTACATCCAAAACAATCCCTACTTCGGCGTCACCTGCGGCCGCTACGCGAACCGGATCGCCCTCGGGAAGTTTTCGATCGACGGCCGGAACTACACCCTGGCCACGAACAACGGGCCGAATCATCTCCATGGCGGCCTCAAGGGGATCAACCGGTACGTCTGGACGAGCCGACCCGCGGAACGGAAGGATGCGGTCGGCGTCACCTTCAGCCTCACCAGCCCCGATGGCGACGAAGGGTACCCCGG
>CAYRVS010000021.1:0-27172 GCA_964427725.1 uncultured Planctomycetaceae bacterium
GTGCTGCGCGCCGCCGACGCCGTCGTCGCCACCACGCAAGCCAGCGTCGATCGGCTCGGGACACGCCTCGACACGCTGGGACATGCCGCGCTGCGGCAATGCATCTACAACGGCTACGACGACGAGGACTTCGACGAACACTACCTCGATTACGGCACGTTGCCGACGACCGATCGGTTCCGGCTGGTCTATACCGGAACCTTGTGGAACCTGACCGACGTCGCCCCCGTGGTCGCGGCGATCGAGCAACTCCATGATCGCACCCCCAAACTCGCCGCACGGCTCGAATTCGTGGCGATCGGCCGTAAAACCTCCGAACAACAGGCGCTCCTGGGTCGCTTGTCCGCGACGGCGTGTCGTGTGATCAGTCGGGATTACTGCGAACATTCGCAGGTGCTCGCGTGGCAGCAATCGGCCGATGCCTTATGCCTGCTCCTCAGTGACGTCCCCGGAGCCGAGCGGGTCGTCCCGGCGAAACTCTTCGAGTATCTCGCCAACCGTCGGGCGCTTCTGGGAGTCACGCCGACGGGCGAGACGGCATCGATCCTCGAACGGTTTCATCCGGATGGTCGCTTCGCCCCCGCCGATGTCGCGGGGATTTGCCGCTGGCTGCAGCGGCAACTCACGATGGATCACGAACCGGCCGAAACGTACTCGCGAAACGATCTGCGCGAGTTCTCCCGCGAACGTCAGACGGCCCGACTGGCGAGTCTGCTCGATCAACTCACGGCGGCGCGTTCGGCGGGAGGTCGGTCGTGATGCTGGTCGCGATCCTGTTCTGGGGCTCGCTGGCGGGGCTGGCGTACATCTACGCGGGCTATCCGCTGCTGATGGCCGGCCTGGCGCGCGTTTGGCCGATGAGCCGGAATCGGGTCTGGGAGCCGCGCCGGGTCTCGGTTGTCCTTTCCGTCCATCACGAAGCCGCGCGGCTGCCGTACAAACTGAAGAGCCTGTTCGAACTCGACCACGCCGACCTGATCGAGGAAATCTTGATCGGATCGGATGGGTCGACCGATGACACGGTTTCGCTGCTGCAAGCTTGGCAAGACCCGCGCGTTCGCGTAATCCCGTTCGAGACGCGGCGGGGGAAACCGGCGATCTTGAACGAACTGATTCCCCTCTGTCGCGGCGAAATCGTTTTGCTGACCGATGCCCGGCAGGAATTTGACCGCGAGTTTCTGTCGCAGGCCCTCGCCAACTTTGCCGATCCGACGGTGGGAGTCGTCTCGGGGGAATTGGTGCTCCGCGCGGCGGAGTCCGATACCACCGCCGCCGAGGGGATCGGGCTCTACTGGCGCTATGAGAAATTTTTACGCAAAGCCGAAAGCCGATTTCGGGGCGTCCCCGGCGCGACGGGGGCGTGCTATCTGATCCGTCGCGACCGCTTTCGTCCGATCCCAGCCGGCACCATCCTGGATGACGTGGCGATTCCGCTGTCGATCGTCGAGCTGGGAATGCGGTGCGTCTTCGAGCCGGGAGCGCTGGCGTTTGATCGGCCGTCACAATCGCCGCGACAGGAAGCGATTCGCAAACGCCGCACCATCGCCGGAGCCGCGCAACTCCTGCGGTTGTATCCCCGGTGGCTCGTGCCGTGGAAGCAGCCCCTTTGGTTCGAGTACCTCAGTCATAAGGTGCTGCGGCTCGTCTCTCCGGCGCTATTGCTGACGGTCCTCGTCACGAATCTGTGGTTGGCCGCGACGCCCCCGTATGGCGTGCTGCTGAGTCTGCAATTCGCGTTTTATGTGATGGCCGCGTGCGGCTGGGCCTACCAGCGGTGGGGCTGGAAGTCGCGGGTGTTCGGTCCGTCGCTGATGTTCCTGACCTTGAACCTGACCACGCTCGCCGCCCTCTGGGATGCGTTGTGGTCGCGCTATCACGTGACCTGGAAGAAGTCGACGTAAAGCTAGGCGTCACGGATTCATGAGCGGGGGGAGGTCACTCCCCCCGCTCATGGTTCCGCATCACACCATCGCCACCCCAACAGAACGACCTGATTCATGATGCCCGGACCGTGGCTGATCGTCGTCGGAATCGCCGGCCTCCTGGTGACGGGATTGGCCGTGTTGGCCCCCTACGTCTGGCGAAAGGTCCGCGCGCAAGGTCTCGATCGCTGGGTCCCCTCGTACATCGCACAGCGCGGTCGCCGCGGCGCGATGCGACATCAAGACGACGAACCGCTCGACGTCTTCATCGCGGTCTGCGATCACTATGAACCCGAAACGGGGAAGGTCGATGTCACCACCGCATTGTCGCGGGTCGACGCCTGGGTCGAGCGCTATCCGCGGCTGTATGCCAAGTTTCGCGATGTCGACGGTCGCCCACCGCAGCACACGTTCTTCTATCCGCAGGACGAGTATCGCCCGGAATATCTCGATCGACTTGCGGGCCTGATCGATCAGGGATTCGGCGACGCCGACATCCATCTGCATCACCATCATGACACTCCCGACGGCTTCCGCGAGAAGCTCGACACCTTCCGCCGAATCCTCCATCACCGACATGGCCTCCTCCGGACCGACCCGGTGACGGGGGAGATCGTCTACGGCTTCATCCACGGCAACTGGGCCCTGTGCAATTCCCGCCGCGACGGCAACTGGTGCGGCGTCGATCACGAATTGCCGATCCTGCTCGAGACCGGCTGCTACGCCGATTTCACGTTCCCATCGGCCCCCAGCGACACCCAGCCGCGCACAATCAACTCGATCTACTACGCCACCGATCAACCCGGAAAACGAAAGTCCCACGACATAGGCCGGTTGGCGCGCGTCGGGGAGCCCGCCCCCGAGAATGCGTTGCTGATGATTCAGGGGCCGCTGGCGTTCGACTTCGGCCGGCGGAAGTACGGCGTTCTGCCGAAGATCGAGAACGGCGATCTCCTCGCCAGCCATCCCCCTCACATTCGCCGACTCGCGTCATGGCTGTCGGCGGGCGTGACCGTCGCCGGTCGGCCGAACTGGCGGTTCGTGAAACTCCACACGCACGGCTGCAAACCGGGCAATCTCGAGATGTGGCTCGACGGGGAGGTCGAACAGTTCCACGTCGACTTGGCGACACACCATCGGCGGCACCCCGAGTTCCGGTACCATTACGTCACCGCCTGGGAAATGGCGCAACTGGTGCATGTCGCCGAACAGGGAAGCACCTCGTTCCCGTGGCGTGAACCGGCAGACTGTCTGGCGTGACGCAGGGGCACGAAGCGTCCCATCGCCAGCCTCTTGGAGGGGCACGGCGGAGGCCCACGTCGGCGAACGATCCGCTCAGACACCGCATGTCCTTGCGAGGTCAACTCGATGAGCACCAATCACCTCGCACCGACCAAGGGATCACGCGGGATTGTGGTTTGCGGTTCCGGTCGGGACTCCGCCGGCGGACATTCTTCCCGGCGAATCGAGACGTCGGTTGGGGCTTCGATCCCCAACCGCACCCGGTTCCCGCGGACTTCGAGGATTCGGATCGTGATCCGGGCGTCACCGATCACCAGTTCTTCCCGCGGTCGTCGTGATAGGATCAGCATGGCAGGCGGCTCCTTCCAGAAGAGGATTGTCCATGCCGGCTGGCTGCTCGCAGCCTAAATGCAGCCAGCCCATATCTGAGCCATAGCATATCTTGGGCCGTTCCACCGCTTTTGCGGCAGCCGGGCGATAAACTCAACCATCTCAGATGGTTAGCGAGCGTGCCTCGGGACGCTGGGCTCATGCGGTCGATTCCGTGAACTGTTGCAGGATGCAACACTTTCTTTTCAAGTCCCATTCGGATGATGCTTGGATTTGTTGAATCCACGGCGTAATGCCTCGCGGACGAGAGCCACCATGAGCGAAGAACTGTTCGATGTCGCCGACGCCGAGGATCGGGTCATCGACATCCTGCCTCGGTCGGTTGTCCATGCCCGCAACCTCCGGCACCGCGCGGTTCACGTCTTCGTCTGGAACTCGCGCGGTGAACTCCTCGTGCAGGTCCGCTCGGCGACCAAGGACCAGTACCCATCCTGCTACACCTCCTCGGCGTCGGGGCATGTCAGCAGTGGGGACGATTACGACGAGACGGCCATCCGCGAACTGCGCGAGGAGATCGGCCTTACCGCGGCCCTTCGCCCCCTACGAAAATTCCCCGCCGGTCCGGAGACCTGCCACGAGCATACCTGGTTGTACGAAACGACGACCGATGCCCCGCCAATTCCCGATCCTGGGGAGATTGCGGCGTTGGAATGGTGGCCGCGCGACGAGTTGGCGAACCGTTTGGCGACCGTCCCCACCCAGTTCTCACCCTGTTTCGCGACCTTGCTGCGATGGTATTTGAACGCCTGTCTGACGTCGGCGCCCCGGAATGGTTCGGGGGTGCGTCTCGAATCTGGGTGAAAATTTCGGCGGCGGGGTGTTGCCCATGGTGGTTCCAGAGGTGTGCGTCGCCTTGGAAGTGGGCGCGGAGCCCGCGCATGGCGGTCGTGCCGGGCTCGCGCCCTCTCATCCCGGCGTTTTTCGGCGGACTCTCACCTGGCGTAGGCTTCAACTCGTCTGAGCGCCCGCAACAAGTCCCGCGCCGACCCAAACCGCTCTTGCGGCCGCTTGGACAGCATCGTGCCAATCGCTCCTTCGAGCAGCGGCGGAATCGCAAGATGATGTCGGGTGACCTACGCTTCCGATCTCATTGAGTGTGGCCACTGCGGTCACAAGATCACCGGCGAACTGAAGATCAAGCAGACCAAGGCCGGTCCGCGGGAGTACCTGTACTACCGCTGCACCAAGAACAACCAACCGGGCCACCCGCGTGTCCGAGTCACGGAAGCCGAACTCGACCGGCAAGTGCTCGCCATCTTCGCCGGCATGAAGATCGACGATGAAGCGATCCGGGACTGGTTCCGGGCTGTGCTCGCGTCCAAGACCAAAGACGCCCAAGCGGACACGCGGGCCCAGCGATCCGAACTCCAGCGGCAGGAAACCCTCATCTCCGCTCAGCAGGACCGCCTGCTCAATTTGCGGCTCGACGATCAGATCGACGAGGCGGCGTTCAACAAAAAGCAGACGGAGCTTCGCGACCGACTGGCCTCCATCATGCTGCAGATCGAGGCTCTGAACCGTTCACGGGATGAAAACGCCGACATTCTCTCCAAGGTGTTTGAACTTTCTCAAAGCCTTTCCGAGAGGTGGCTTACGGCCGATTACTCCGAAAAACGGACAATCCTCGAAATCGTCTGGTTGAACTGCCGGCTCGTCGACGGAAGTCTTTGCCCTGAATCGGGTAGGAGGCGGGATTGCTCCCGCCGTCCTCCCACACCACCGGACGTACTCATCGTATCCGGCGGTTTCTAGGATGTTTGTAACTCGGCATATCGGGTGGCAAGGGAGACAAGGCCGAGGCGTTCGAACCAGGCCGTGGTCATGGCGTGTTGGGCTGGAGGACTTCCGGCCTTACGCCACCACCCTTTCCCCGACGCCGCCAGACCCCAGGCAGATTGCACGGGCACTCCGCATGAGATCAGGAAGTCGGAGATCGGTTTCGCTCGCTTCCGCTGCTTGAGTTGCACGCAACGGAGACGGTGGCGAATCCACTCGTCCAGCCGTTTCAGGTGACTTCGACATCGGGCATATCGATAGTAGGTCACCCAGCCCAGTAGGAACGAGTTGAGTTTGCTCACCATCTGCGGGACGCTGATCCCGCGGTTGCGTCGCGTCAGTTCGCGTACCTTCTGCTGGGCTCGGGTCAGGCTCTGAGGGGCGACCCCCAGTTTCCCGCCCGGCAGCAGACGGTGGCCCAGGAATTTCCGCTCCAGGATGTGAGCCGCTGCGGACTTCTCGCGGTTGACCCGCAGTCGCAAACGTGTCTCCAGGAACGCTGTGAGTGAAGCCAGCACGCGTTCTCCCGCCGCCGTGGGCAGCAAGTGCTCGACCGAGATCAAGGAACCCAGGGCCCGGCGACAGTACAGGCCGGTCGTCTCGGGGCGTTGAGTATTGTCAAAGACCAGAGCTAAACGTCGCAGACTCATGGAACGGCTCCTTCCCGGACTGAACGCAGGGGCGGTCCCAAGAGTCTTCGATAATGCTGTTCCAGGATGACCGGCCAGGTGTAGTGCGACTCGAACCGCGCCCGACCCGCCGCCCCCAATCGCTCGCGGAGGGGTTCGTCGTCCAGCAGTCGCGCGAGCTGTCGGGCCAGATCGTCTGGATCACCGGGTGTCGCCAACAATCCCGTGGCTTCCTCGAGCACGGTGAAGGGAAGCCCACCGATTCGACTGGCGACCACCGGCCGACCGAGCCCCATCGCCTCCACCGCCGTGCGGCCCAAGGCCTCCTCGGCGATCGTCGGACAGACCACGATGTCCGCCGCCCCCATGGCGCGGGGCAACTCCGCTTGGGATTGCCAGCCGACGAACTCGGTGAACTCGTCCACTGGTCCGCATGGCTCCGCGGTGGCCTGCAGCCGGAAATCGCGACGGGCTTCCCAGAGCCGCGCGCACGCCGCGTGGAGGACGGCGAACCCCTTCATCGGCTCCTGAATCAAACCCGCAAAGAAAATTCGCAGTCGTCCATCCGTCCGTGAAATCGGCATGATCGGGTCGGCGAATCGGGCGGGATCAAACCCGCTCGGTATGACGTCGACATGCTGCGTATAGGGTTTCACGTTTTCGGCGATGGCGGGATTCACGACCCACACGCCGGCCGCGCGCTCCAAACAATGGCGCAACGATTCCGGATAGTCGGCCTCCGCGTACCCCGCAAGCTCTCGCTCCGCGCGATGCAAATCCCCCGTCATCCGACCGCGTTGTCGGACGCATTGACGGCAGGTCTCGGGCGTGGCCAACTGATGCCGCGGGCAGGAGCGGAAACCGGCCCGCTCATCCCACAACAGACGGACATTATTGAGCGGGCAGAGGAGTTCCTGCGCCGCGATCCGCACGAAGTAGGGATAATCCCCGACCGCTTCCGCCAAACGCGGCTTGAAATTCCAACTGTCGGTCAGGATCACAAAATCGGGCGGGTCGCGTCTCAACGCCTCGCGCACTCCGGCGAGGATGGTCTCGCGCCGCCAAGCAGGGTCGTCAAAGGCCAGAAACTCCATGGGCCAATCGATGGTCCCCTGAACTTGACCCACTTGCCAGCCGGAGTGCTGCACGACGAGATGACGGACGCTATAGCCATCCCGCGTCAGAAACTTCGCCAACTCGGCGGTGTGCACGGTCCCCCCGCCGGTCGATGGCCAGTTAAACAACAAACTGACGATCGCGACCTTCGTCCGGTGCGAGTCCGTTGGAGATGTCGAAACGGGTTCGCATGGTATGGCTCCCCCCAGCGTCTCCCGAATCGTCGGCGGCTCGTGCAAAACATCACGGATTATTCGCCGCCACGTGTGTCGCAAGCGAGGGAAGGCAAACTCGGCACTAATGCGTCGTCCAAAATCTTGCGTCTGCCGGGCATATTCGGCCGAGAGCCACCATTCCGGCTCCTCGACCGACGCCATGTCAAATCCCAGACGTCGTACGGTCTCCATACTGCCGGCGGTGGGGTTCATCGCCAGTGGGATCCCCGCGGCGAGAAAATCCAGGGCTTTCGCGGCGGGCTTATGCCGAGCGCGAAAATCCTCCCCCTTGATGTCGATCGCCGCGGCACACCGGGACAGCCAGAAGCGATGCGTCTCGGGGCTCCAGGTTTCCAGCTGGACCGCCGTACTGGGGCGAAACCCGAAATTCGCGGGATCGCGCAGATCGTCGCTCCGTTCCGGGTTCGTCAAGACGACGAGCGGTCTCGGCAACGGGTGTTCGTTCACCCACGCCACCAACGGAGCCAGGTTGGAGCGGACTCCGACCCAGAGGATGGGGCCCTCCGTGATGACAGCGCTCCGCGTCGGGAGCGTGTACTTCAGATGATGTTCCAGGGTCTCGATTCGGGCATAACTTTGAAAATACGGCCGCAGTCTTGGGGCATGCACGATGATGCGCCGGCACAGCAACAACCGTTCGGCGTCCTCGTCGATCTCCGCCGCCGAGCCATACGCATCGACGGGGCAGTAGAGGATTTGCGTCTTGAACGCCAAGCTTCGTAAGACTTCCAGCGGGGCCAGTCGCTTGATGAAGATCGCGACCTCGGCGTCGGGCGGCGCTTGGTCAAAGACCGAGACGCTCCCCTCTTCGCGGAGCCCCCGCGCCAAATCCGCGCCCAGCCAATCCCAAGAACCGAACCCCTCCAACCGGGGGCCGATGGCGACGTGCGGCGCGGGAAACGACTCGGCGGGCTGGTGGAAGCTCATGGAGTTCACGTTTGCCTTTCAGTAATGAAGAGGCAGGCTGGCCCGCGAACAAGATTCAGAGTCACATTGGTCACGGAGAAAGTCAAGCAGATTCTTTCGAGCTAGTAGCGGCTCTGATGTACGACCGCTGATCAGCGACGATCCCGCGCGAAAATGGGGTGGTTGGCGAGTGCGTCTTGGGACCACGTGCCGAAGAACTTCGGAGCATGATGGTGGGACAAAGAGTCTGCCTGGGGTGTGCTGTCGTCGGGCATGGCGTACACCGAACGGCCCGCGCAGCATCCACCTCAGGTTGTACACGGCGGCTCCGAGACCGATGGAAATGCTTGGTTGCGAGTCGGTGCTCTCCAGAGAGATACGTCGAAGCTACGGTGTCGCCGCGCGGCGAGTTGTTGGCGACTCAGCCAAACAGGCCTGATGGCGCTGTCGTCCATCCACACCACCGGCGTGCGGATCTGTATCACGTCGCGGCTTCCGGACCAGGCCATCTCGTTCTGTCCGTCCGCCCGCTCTTCCCTGTCCCCCACCGTCCGCGAGGGCTTTCCTCTGCGTCGCCGCGACCGACAACTCACGCGCTTGGCCGTCGACTGCCCGAGTATCCACGCCAACGATCACCTGAACCCACCTCGGAGCCGTTCCTTCACTAGCCGGCGCCCTAGCCCGCGGCATGAAACCCCATCCGGGAGAACCTCCTCGTGTTCAATCCCCACGCCCACCAATCAGCCGCGACACCCTCCGGCCATCCGCGGTCCGCTTGCCTTAGCCTTTCCCAGACGCATGCCGTGAGGGTGATCCGCTTAGACTCAGCCCGAAGCGTCTTTCAACTCTGTTCCGGGAAGATGAGTTTCCGACATGTGAATCGCTTCGAGACGGGATGATCGACCGTTCCATGTCGCTCCCATCCCTCGACCATCAAACGATCAGGTTTCCGATCACTTGCCCGCCGAACTGCGAGAGCTGCTTGAACCGACCGCCATCGAAAGACGTCAGCGTGTTGTCGTCGAGTCCCGGCAGCCGCAACCGCGTCACGTGCAGATCGCGAAAATGGTGGACCCGTCCGGCGGTTCAAGCGGAGTCCGTATCGTGACTTGAGTCCAGCGAACAGGAGTTCTTGCGGAATCGTCGTAATGCAACACTGCTCATATGACAATTTGATGAAGGATTCATGAGTTCCGGCTATTGATGAATCTTTGATCAAGACGGCTGACATGTGATGGATATTCTGACTGGGCATGCTTACCGTGACCAACGCTTATGGAGCGCGTACTACGTGGCTTGCTCACTTCCGATCGGAGGGGATCACCATGCAGCGAAACATGCCAATGCTGCCGTGGTCGTTGCGCATCGGGGCGGCGCTCCTCATTGCCTCGATTTCTCTGTATGGGATCGGCCAAGGGTTGCTCCGCGGGTCGGCAATCGTTGGGTGGCTGCCGGTCAGCCCGTCGGTTCCTACCCGGCAGATTCGGTTCACCCAATCTTCCCTGTCCCTGGAAGTGACCAATCCCGCCGACCAGCTCACCGGGGTCGTGGGGTTGATCAATCCCACGGCGGCCCCCGTGGCGTTTCGCCTCTCCACCACTTGTGGTTGTTCGGGGGTCACGCCCCGCACGGGGACTTTGGCTCCGGGCGAGACCCTCGACCTTCAGGTCAACATGAACAGTCCCCAGGTTCGCGGCGCGCGGCAGGGAGCGGCGGTCCTCCTCATCGACGCCGAACAACGGGAAATCGGACGTTGCGAGTTGGAGGCGATTTATCCCAGTCTGCTGGAATTCACCCCCCGGGCGCTCACCTTGACGGCCGCCCAGCCGGGCGAGCCGATGCAGGCGGAAGTCGCATTGTCGCCGTTGGGACCGCAGGGCCATGCCGCGTTGTCCCAAGCGACTGTGGTGGCAAGGCAAGGCCGGATTGACCGACTGGATTTGGTGGCCGACGATGGCACGAATTGGCGGCTGCGGGTCGTGGTCAACGCGGCCCCCAAGCATGACCTGTCGGACACGATCGCCGTTATGGTCGGCGCGGAGCCGATCGCCACCCTGCCGGTCTCACTCAACATCAGCCGGTCGATCGTGCTGGTGCCGAGCCGCGTGACGCCGCGGCGTACGCCGGATGGTTACGCGGTCGAATTGCTGGCGCGTTTCAGCCACGCGACACCTGCGGAGCGGGTGACGGTGGTGGAGGATCCCACGATCAATGTGGCATGGGGCGTGGGCCTGACGCCACGGGTGCGGCGGTTGGAATTGACGCTGTCGCAACTCCCTCCGTCGGGGGAGTTGACGTTATGTCTGGGCAGTCAGGGGGAGACGGCGAAGTTGACCCTGCTGCCGGAAACCAAACCGGAGACGAAGCGATGATTCGGAACACTTGCCTGGTGGTGCTGTTGGGCGTGACGTTGCTGGGTGTCTGCCGCGGGGCCAACACGACGTATGTCCTCAACGGGGCGCACTGTGACGACATGAACCCAGCGCGGCGATGTGACGAGATTTGCACGGCTGTTCGGCTGGATACTGGCGATTGTGTGGTGCAGAGTTATCGCGGTACAACCAACCTTTTCCGTCGGTACTGTCTGAAGTCCGAGGGTCCAAACGCATGGCAAGAATCGTGCACTCAAGTGCCAGTCTCTGGGCACTCCGAGTACTGTGGGACCAGAACGTATTATTTATGCGGCACCAGAAGCGCTGATGGCGAGTGCACGATCCCGCCGGCTTGTGTGTGCGTTGGTGATGGAGACTACACGGCGGGTAACAACAGCACCTTGATGAACGCGACCTGCACCGGTTCGTAGATTTTAGTCCAGAGTCATCCATCATGAGGCGAAAAGGATCGGTCATGTGCATGAAGGTCTTGTTCATGACAGGCATTTTGATGAATGCCGGATTATGTACCGCCGAGGTTGTCGACGCGCTCCCCGAACTGGCTGAGCGTGTCCGCGAAGCCGAGGCGCTTTTTCTCGAAATCGAGTTCATCACCAACGAACGTATGGATTCTCTTCGGGAGGCCGAGTCGCCGCCCGGAGAGTCACCGTACAAATTGATGATCGATCATCGGAGGACGGTGTCTCAGGGACCACTGCTGTGGACGCAATCACATGACACGGGCTGCACTTACTCCAATCAAGAGCACGACGTCATGCAACGCTGGATGTTTGATGGCGAAACCACCCGGGAGTCGGAGAACCGGGTGCTGGCGAACATCACCACCGGGATGGTCAACGCCCAGCGCGTGCCGCGACTTCACCGAGAGTGCAGCATGCTCGCCAAGGGATTTCCGGATGTTCCCTTGTCGACGATTTTGTCCGGGTTGGAGGCGGTCCGTGCCGCCTGCGATGATCGGATCGGGTTTGGTTACGATTTGGCACCGTCCGTGGACTGGGAATGGGAGGCATTGGGGACCGAGGTCGTCAACGGATTGTCCATGGAGCATGTGCGGGTCCGTTTCAGTCGTGAAGATGTGATGAACTCGGAAATCGACATCTGGCTGGTCCCCGAACGGAACTACTTCGTGGGGAAATATCACTGGCGCAAAACCTTGCACGGGGAGCTGCCCTATTTCTACGTCGAAGTCACCAAGTGGAACCAGTTCGAGGATCGCCTCTGGTATCCCGGCGAGGTGGTCCTGGAAGCCCTCGATCAGAAACTGATGCTGGCGAAGCCGCAGCGCCGCGAGGATATCCCGCTGATGCATCGCAAGACGCTGACGGTCGAGCTGAAGACCCTGACGCCGAACTATGACCTCGCCTTCTTTCAGACCCTCGATCTCCAGGATGGGGCGGCGGTCTATGAGATGAAGGATGGTCAGAACGTCAACAGCTACCAATACCGCGCCCCCGCCACCGCCAACCTCGGCGGCTGGTGGCTCCCGGGACTCCTCGTCGCGCTGATCCTCGCCGTCCTCGCCCTGTTCCTGCGGCGACGGCTTAAACGGACCTGAGCGACTTGGGCTCATGGAAGACGGGGGACCATCATGGATGAGCGGAATTCGCGCATTGGGCTGTGGACGATCCTCGCGATCGGCGGATGGACCCGCTGCCTGGGAATCGCCGGCCGCAGCCTGTGGTTCGACGAGGCTTCATCATGGTGGATGGCGACGCGGTTCGGCGGCATTGAGCTGCTCGACCGCTGCGCCGCCAACGTCCATCCGCCCCTGTACTACCTCCTGCTGGCCGGTTGGACCGCCATCTGGGGGGATTCCCCCTTCGCGTTGCGGCTGTTATCGGTCCTCGCCGGATTGGGGACCGTGATCGGCGGTGCTCTGCTGACGGCTGAAGTCGCGGCCGGTCCGACGGGAGTCAACGCAGACATGCCGGGACCGCCCGCCCGCGCACGCCAACCGGGGGCTCGGTCCTTGGGCTTGGCGGCGGCGGCGCTGTTGGCCACCAACACCGGGCAATTGACGTGGTCGCAGGAAATCCGGATGTATGCACCGTGCGCCTGCGCGACGGTCGTCAGTGGTTGGTTGCTGTTGCGCGGGCTGAATCGCGGGCAGTCGGAGGGGGTCTGGGGGTTGGCCGCGCTCTCGGCGGCGTGTCTTCCTTACCTGCACAACTATGGGTTATGGACGCTGCTGGGGCAGACGATGTTCGTCGCGGGCGGGTGGTGGTGGTCGCGCGGGAGTCCTCGGGTCCATCCGTCGGATCATCGCCCCGCCTGGGGGACCGCGGCCTTCTACTGGGCCTTCGCCTGGCTGTTGTATTTGCCCTGGCTGCCCGGGTTGTTCCTGCAGACGAATTCGGTGAGGCAAAGTTATTGGATCTGGGTCTTCGACGGCTGGAGCCTCCCGTACGCCTATTACGATCTGTTCGACCCGGATTCGATGGGGCGACGGGCATCGCCTTGGTTGGTGTCCGGCGTGACATGCGCCTTGGCGGCGACCATGTGGGGGTTGCGGCCGCGGTCGCGGGGCGAACGGCTGTTGTGGCTGATGGGACTGACCCCGCCGTTGTTCGCGGGGCTTGTTTCGTGCTTGATGTCCCCGATCGTCATCAGCCGCTATCTGCTCTTTTCGCAGACGGCGATGTTATGCGCCGTGCCGATCGTCTGGTCGCGATGGTTGCCACCGATCGGGGGGCGGGCGTTGCTGGGCGTGCTGTGCCTCGGTCAATGGGGGCTGTTCGTCTCGCGGCATTGGGACGACGCGCGGGGAGACCGTCCCGGGGTTCGCGGGGCCGCGGAGTATCTGCGGCGCGAGCGGGTGGGGTCCGAGCCGATCGTCGTGGAGCATACCGGCCTGTATCCGCCGTTGGCTTATCACTTCCAGGACGACTCGGCGGTCCGGTTGGTGGCGTGGACCGACCGGTTGGCGGCGTGGAATGGTCGGCCGTTCCTCACCGCCGGTCGCGATTACTTTTCGCCGGACGAGATCGCGGCATGGCCGGTGGACGAGTTGTGGGTCGTGAACGGGACGGGTTACGGGGGCTCGTTCAGTCGCTTCGAGGTTGGACCGCAATGGTCGACGATCGCGGGGAGCGAGCGACGCTTCGCGGACATCGACGCCTTTCGCGGGACGGTGATTGTTCGCAAGTGTCGCCGGGAGCCCACGCCATGAACGACCGCGATCGAGGCGCCCGGCTCAGCGGCCGGGGCTTGAGCTTGGTGGAGTTGCTGGTCGTCTTGGCGATCATCGGCCTGTTATTGGCGCTCTTGCTTCCCGCGATCCAACAGGCGCGGGAAGCCGCGCGACGAACCACCTGTCGCAACCATCTCAAGCAATTGGGGCTGGCGTTGCATGGCTATCACGAAGTCCATCGGATTCTGCCCAACGGCGTCTACAGCGGCCCGACCGATCCGTTCATGGGTTACGACACGGATGGGTATGGCTGGGGGGTGATGTTGCTGCCGTACCTCGAACACGGCCCGCTCTTCGATCGGATTCGGCCGGAACGCGTCGGCGTGTTTCAAGCGCAGGGCTGTCGGCCGGGAAGGGAGGGGGCCCGGCTGCCGGTCTTTCGCTGTCCCAGCTCCACATTGCCCGATCAGTCCCCGGGCGGACCCGATTCCGGCTACAACGCCGGCTGCGGAGCCGCCGACTACAAAGGCAGTCAAGGCCAAGACGCGGATGGGTTGTTCGCGAAGGCGGCCGACCGTGGACCGATCCGGTTCCGCGACGTCACCGACGGCCTCAGCCGGACGTTCGCCTTCGGGGAGTCATCCTGGTACCTGCGTCCGGTCCATTTCCCGATCTGGGCCGGCGCCGCGGGACACGACGAATCGACCCTCGCCAAGACCGAACGGTCCGCTCCGCTCAACACGCGTGACGACGACGATGCGTTTCTGAGTCCCCACGCCGGGGGCGCGCACTTCACGCTGGGAGACGGCGCGGTGCGCTTCATCTCGGAAAACATCGATCTGCAGGTCTACATCAGTTTGGGCCAAATCGCCGACGGCCGCGCCGTGGATGAGTTCCAATGACCGCCCTTGCGCCGAAGCCGGAGTTCCCAACGCCGACGGGGCTACGCAATCCGTCGTTTGCCGGTGCGTTCGCCGCGGAAATCACCCGCGGCTTCCAACGCACTTTGCCGTTGGTCCTGACGGCTTGGATCCTGGTCTTGGCGTTGGCTTGGTGTGGTGCCTGGTCCGGCGTTCGATTCTCCGACCTGTCGCGCGATCCGTTGGCCGTGGCGGAATTGACCCGCGAGGCCTGGTGGTACTACGGAGCCCTCTCGAATTGCGGCATCGTGGCCTGGGCCGCGGGAGCGAGCATCGCGGGCTTCATGACCGGGTTGACTCGAAACGGCGAGCGCGGGTTTTGGTGCCTGGCCTCCGTCATGACCGCCGGTCTGTTGCTGGATGATCTGTTCCAACTGCACGACCGCGTGCTCCCGCGACTGACCGGAATCGCCGACGATGTGGCGATTCTGGGGCATGGCCTGCTCGCCGTCGTGTTCCTGGCGGTCCACCATCGCAGAATTCAACACAGCCCTTACGGGATGGCGGTTTGGGCGGCGGTCTGGTTCGCCCTTTCGATTCTGCAGGACGTCACCGCGATCGTGTCGCCGAGCGCGATCTGCCTGGATGGCGACTACTTGGTCGAGGACGGGGCCAAGTTCGTCGGCATCCTGCTGTGGACCGCATACCTTGTGGCCACGGCCTACGCCACGATCCACGCCGAGATTGAACCGCACGGCGATGCGGTAACCGCGTGGAACGCTTACCGGGGAGAGTGACCTCCCCCCCGCTCTCGGTGTCACGATGATTTCCGAGCGCCACTCAGAACAACGTCCCCGTGGGGGGCGTCTCCGGCAGCGAGACTCCCAGATGGGACAGCGCGGATGGCGTGATCATCCGGCCGCGCGGGGTCCGTTGGATGAAGCCGAGCCGCAGCAGAAACGGTTCGACTTCGTCCTCCAGCGTGTCGGGGGGGACGTTCATCGTATGGCCGAGCGCCTGCAGGCCCGCCGGGCCGCCGCTGAAGACCCGCAGCAACGTTTCCAGATAGCGGCGATCCTGCCGATCGAGCCCGAGCGAATCGACCTCCAGCATTTCGAGCGCCCGCCGGATGATGTCGCTGGAGATGCTCCCCGCCGCGTGATGGACCGTCGCGTAATCGCGGGCCCAGCGCAGCAGGTTGTTCGCCTTCCGCGGCGTCCCCCGACTGCGGATCGCGATCGCCTCGGCGGCATCGCGGGCCAATTCGGTTTTCAGCTTCCGCGCGTTGCGCGTCACGATCTCGGCGAGTTCGGCCTCGTCGTAGAAATCGAGATGTTCGCGAAAGCTGAAGCGGTCGCGTAGGGGCGCGGTGAGCATCCCCGACCGCGTCGTCGCGCCGATCACCGTGAACGGCTTCAGCTTCATGTTGATCGTCCGGGCGTTGAGGCCATCGCCCAAGACGATGTCGACCCGGAAATCCTCCATCACGGGGTAGATGAACTCCTCGACCGCCGGCTTAAGGCGATGGATTTCGTCGATGAAGAGGACCGTCCCATGCCCCGCGTTCGTCAGGTAGGGGAGAATATCTTTAGGGGCCTCGATCGCCGGTCCCGACGTGATCTGGCATTCCACCCCGAGTTCCCGGGCCAACGTCAAGGCGAGGGTCGTCTTCCCCAACCCGGGGGGACCATCCAGGAGCAGATGTCCGAGCGGTTCCTGTCGCTTCAAGGCGGCATGCAGGTTGATCCGCAGCCGCTCGAGGACTTTCCGCTGCCCGACGATTTCGTCGAACGTTTGCGGCCGCAGTTCCTCGTCGTGCTTGCGATCATCGGGCCGGAACCCTGATTGACCGGCGGCCTCGGCGACGTGGTCTTCGTCGTCGGCGTCGTCATCGCGGCGAAAGACTTTATCGCGTGCCATCCCGAGGCCATCCCTGTCCATCGAACGAAAGCGCGGCATCATACGCCACGGTGCTGCGGCGGCCTACTCCCGGAGCGGCGCGGCATCAGCCCGGCGTGCGAGACGCTGAGCGCGACCCAACATCAAACAACGCCCCCATGACTCCACCGGCGCGCCTCGCTCCACCTTATTGGAACCCATCGAAACGGTTGGCACCGCGGACCCGCCGGGTTCCCGGGAAGGCGAACTCACGCCGCGCCGCTCCTTCCGTCTCGGCGCCCTCGACGTTGACGCAGCGGTTCTGGCCGTGATCGTCGAAATGCCCCCGTTAAGAAGGTCGCGATCCAGGGAACTACGATTGCTCCCTGCGTCGAGTGTGGTAAACTGTCATGTCGGCAGACTTTAGCGAATGGGCAGAGCTGCGCGTCGCGCCGACAGGGACTGTCGCATGCAGTTTCGGACTTCGTCCACCACGTCACCCTACTTTCAGAGTCCGTTTCAACGACGGATGCTGGGGTACGTCGGTCTGATCGCAGTCTGTATGCTCGCTTTTCAGCTCGCGTCGGCCAAGCGACCCAATCTCGATCCGTCGGTCAAGACGCCGACCGCCGAGGACTATCAGGTCCGGCCGGAAACGCGGCCGCAGCTTGAACCCGGCGAGTTTCTGGCGGTCCCCGAGACGATCGACCCCGCGGCACGTCGGCAGCGTGGACTGGTCCGCGATCCGAACAACGTCGACATCGACCCCGACTGGCTCACCGGCATCGAGGACAACACGCTCGGCGTTCGCCCCGTGGAAGCCGAGGCGTTTTTCTTCATGCTCGATCGGGCCCGGCAGGTTCCCAAGGGGACGTTGTCGCGCGCCGCCGAGCGCGGCACACAGTACCTGAACCTGATGTCCGACCCGCAAATCTATCGCGGGAAGCCGGTGACGTTGGTCGGCGAGATGTGGCGGCTGTACGAATTCCAGGCGGAAGACAACGACTACGGATTGGAACGGCTGTACGAAGCCTGGCTCTTCACCAGCGACTCCGGCTCGCATCCCCTGAGGGTGGTCTGTTCCAAACTGGGACCGGACTTGAAGACCGGCGACTCCCAGCGCACCCCCGTTCGCATCACCGGCTACTTCTTCAAACGGGAAGGCTACAACTCCAAGGGGGGGCTGCATGTCGCCCCGACGATCCTCGGCGGGGAACTCGAACGGTATGTCTCGGCCCAGGCGGTGCCCGCGTCCGATCACATCGCTCCGATCATGCTCGGCGTGATCGTCGGCATCGGCCTGATTCTCGGCGTGACGATCATCTCGTTCGCCTGGAACGACCGCCGCAACCCTCAACCAGCCTACGGCCGAATGAGCAAGTTGACGGCGGAAACCGCCGAGAAACTCGCGCTGGTCGATGCGCGGAGCGTGAAGGAACAACTGCGCGATCTGGAGGACGAAGAACGGCTGCGCGAATGGACGGCGGGGCTGACACCCGTCCCCGAACCGCCCGCCCCCGAACCGCCCTTGGAGTCCCCTACCCCGCCACCTCCGACCCGCCCCCGTAGTCTGGTCGGGTTTGAGGAATAGACGAGGTGCGGCTCACGGGACCTCAGAGTGGCCGGCGTTGTCTTGTGAATGTCGGTTCACGACTCCTGGAAATCGCATCGGCGCTGCCGTGACCGCGCACCACAGATTGAGATCCATCGTTGGTCGGAAGGATTGCGCTCCCCGTCCGGAGCGACTGGAAAGGATGCCCCTATGCCGATGCTCCCCGTGCCGGTGGGCCGCTATCGTTGCGGCCGCGACGAACCGCTTCTCTTCATCGCGGGACCGTGCGTCCTCGAAAGTGAAGAGCTCGCCTTGCAGGTGGCCAATCGGCTCGCCGAACTGGCGACGCGGCGGGAATTGCAAATCGTCTTCAAGTCGTCGTTCGACAAGGCGAACCGCACCAGCGTCGACAGCTTTCGTGGGCCGGGCTTGTCGAAAGGACTCGAGATCCTGGGCAAGGTCAAGGCGAAGACCGGGCTGCCGGTCTTGACCGATGTGCACGAACCGAATCAGGCGGGGCCCGCCGCGGAGGTCTGCGACATCCTGCAGATTCCCGCGTTCCTGGCGCGACAGACCGATCTGGTGGAAGCGGTCGCGGAAGCGACCGGCAAGCGCGGCGGGGTGATCAACGTCAAGAAGCCCCAATTCCTCGCGCCGGAGGACATGGTGCACGTCGTCCGGAAATGCGAGGCGTTCGGCAATCCCCGGATTCTACTTACCGATCGGGGGACCATGTTCGGCTATGGCCGGTTGATCAACGATTTCCGCTGCATCCCGGTGATGCAGTCGTTCGGGACGCCCGTCGTCTTCGACGCCACCCATTCCGTCCAGCTGCCCGGGGGGGCGACGACGGGAGGGAACCGGGCGATGGTGCCGTTTTTGTCGCGGGCGGCGGTGGCCTGTGGCTGCGACGCCGTCTTCTTCGAGACCCATCCCGACCCCGACCGGGCGCTCAGCGACGGCCCGAACATGTTGCCGCTGAACGAGTTGCCGAAATTGATCGACGAGCTGACCCGACTTCGCGGGTTGTTCAGGGAGTTCGCGGCGGGAGCGGAGAATTCGGCATAAATCGTCGGACACGGTTCGCGTCTTGCCGCGGGAGGAACGTAAGATGACCGACCTCGCCCGCGTGGGTGGAGTCGATTTACGGTCACGAGTGCGCGAAAGTCAGCGGTCCATGAAACGCGTCGGAATCTGGCTGGGGATCACGCTCGCTTCGGGGGGCTTTGCTCTCGGCTGCAATTCCGGGTCCGCGAAGCCGAAGGAGGCGAATACGGCCTCGACCGAGTCTCGGACGGCCGAGTCGGAACGGGTCACGGAGATCGAGGACCAGCTTCGCAGCGCGCTCTATCAACTTCAGCCGGAAAACCTGGGGATCGATTCCAATCCCGAGGATGCGACCTCGGTCCTCAACAACTGGTGGGCGGCGGCGCAGGTCGCGAAGTTGGTTCCGACGACCGCGACACCCGCCGCGATCCCCGCCGAGCGGCTCAACGAGTCGCTGACGGAACGCTTGGGGCGGAACACGTTCGATGTCGATGACGGCCGGCACATTCGCGCGGCGTATCTCGCGCGGAAATTGTCCGACCTGTTGAGCGCCGATTCCGCGAGCGAAACCGAAACCGTCCGGCGGGTCTTTGATTGGACCTGCCGCAACGTCGCGTTGCGGGGTCTCGACGAGACGCCCTATCCGGTCGGGTTCTACGAGGCTTTGATCATCGGCCGAGGGACGGCCGCCGACCGCGCGCTGGTCTGCGCCTCGATTCTGCGGCAACTGCGGATCGACACGGCGGTCTTCACTCCCGCCGCCGCCAAGGACGACACCGGTCCATGGTGGTTCGGCGTGCTCGCGGGGGACCAATGGCTGCTGTTCGACATGACGTTGGGGCTGCCGGTGCCGCGCGGCGATCAAGCCGACCCGTTCGCGAAGGCCGCGACCTTGTCCGAGTTGCAGGCCCACCCCGAGTGGCTGACGTGGTTGTCGCCGCGGGCCGATCAAGCGGGCCCTTGGCGCGCGGAGGACCTGACCAATCCGCGGTGTGCGGCGATCGCGCTGCCGATCAGTTGGTCGGCGCGGATGTGGGCCTTGGAACAACTCCTGCCGAACGATTCGCTGATCGTCTTGTACGAGGCCCCGGCGAGCGTGGACGCGTATGTCGGCGTCTTTGAACGAATCGCGGCGAGTCTGCCCGGACGGACGGCGGTGGAGATCGGGCTGTGGGACTACCCCCAGCGACTCGAGGAAGCGTACCGCACGATCAACGCGTTGGGGCAACGCGCGCTGCAGGCGGCGTTGACTCCATTCATCGTTCCGGTCGAGATTGAGACCAAACCCGACGCCGACGGCAAGCCGAAGGTGACGCGGACCGTCCAGACGATGGCGCAGCTCAAGTTCCGGACCGACCAGCTGTCGGGCAAGCGGAGCGGCGCGATCGCCCAGTACATGACGATTCGGCAATTGTCGGTCTCGCCCCCTCCCGATCCGTCGTTGGGGCCGGTCTACCAACGCGCGGCGGAAGACGCCTTGTATTGGAGTTGCGTCTGCAAGTACGAGTCGGGGGAATGGGAAACGGCAACGGCGCAGTTGGGGGAATATCTCAAGCGTTATCGGCGTGGCGGCCAATGGACCTACGCCGCCCGCGCGCTGCAGGCCGAGACTTTGCGGCAACTGGGTCGCAACGATGACGCCGTGAAATTGCTGAAAGTCCAGGAGTCGGACGACCCCTATCGCGCGCGGCATGCGGTGCTGATGAAGGTGTGGACGACCGACCCGGTCACCGCTCCCGCCCCGGCGGCGACCGAGCCGCCCGCCGCTCCGGCCGAGCCGTCACCCATCGCCACCGAACCGGATCAGGCTGCACCGTCCCCCCCGACCACGCCACCCGCGGAAGCCAGTCCGTGACGCGCGGGCTGCAGCCGTCGACCCCCGACACGACCGAATGGCGTGATCTGCCGCCGCGCCTGACGAGCCCGCCGCCGGGGTTGCCGAGCATTCCCGGCGGTTGGACCGAGCGCGCGTGGACGGTCTCGGGGCGGACGTTGTCGCTGGTGCTGCCGGCGGTCCCCGACGCCTTCCTCGAAGACCCCGCGGTCCACGAGCGGCATCGGCAATCGGAGTACATGCCCTATTGGGCGTACTTGTGGCCCGCATCGCTCCCGATGGCGGCGGCGGTCCTGCGTGAGCCTTGGCCTGCAGGGGAACCCGCCCTGGAACTGGGGGCGGGCGTCGGGCTGGTGGGACTCGCGGCGTGTCACGCCGGGCTCGACGTCGTCTTTACCGACTACGATCCCACGGCGGTCGAACTCTGTCTGCACAACGCCCGGCGGCAGGGGTTCTCGCGGGCCACGGGGGACGTCGTCGACTGGCGCGACCCGCCCCCGCGGACCTACCGCGTGATCCTGGGTTGCGAGCTGTTGTACGAGGACGTGAACCACGACCTGCTGCTGCCGCTGCTTAAGCGACTCCTCGCGCCCGGAGGCGTGGCGTGGTTCGGCGACGGCGGCCGCGTCCGCGCCGCGCGCTTCTGCCGCCTGCTGACCGAGGCGGGCTTCCGCTACGACCTGCGCGATGAAGCAGGCCGGCCGCTGTCCGAGCTCCGCGTGGGTCGATATCAATTGATCGTGGTGCGACACGCCGAGTGATCGTCGGGGCCGTCGCCTCTCGCGGCGGCTCCGACGGTGAAATCATGCCAACCCGTGGCGGCGGCGGAGGCCCCAGTCGACCGCAAGGCAGCCGGCGATCAGCAGCCACATCAGCGGGTGATGCCACAGCGGCGTGACGTCGGTTTCCATCACCGGGACCTCGCGGCTCGACAGGCCGCCGACGAAGCGTTCGAGGTCGGCCGCCTCGACGACGCGGCCTCCGGTTTGTGCGGCGAGCCGTTCCAGCGCGGCACGATCCGGGGTGACTTGCCGCAATTCCTCCGCCAACAGATCGGCGGCCCAACCGGTGGCCCCTTGGCCCAGTGGTTGCCCGTCGGGATCGCGGACGTCGACGGTCGCGGTCCAGCGGCCACCCGGACGGCCGGCGACCGTCGCCTCATACAAGCCCGGTTCGCGCAGCGAGGGTTCCGCGGGCAACGTGAGGGGCGGGCCTGCCGGCGGTTGTACGGTCAGGGTGACGGCGGCGTTGTCCTGCGGCTGGAAGTCTCCGTCACGAACCCGCGCTTCAAGTCGTATGAGGGGCAGCCCCGACGCATCATCGGGCATCGCCTGAAGGGCGACGCGGTCGGGGACATCAACGATTAGCCACCGCAGCATTTGTCGCCACGCCTTGCCGAGATCGTCCGCGGCGCGTTGGTCGTCGGCGAGTTCCAGCTGCGATCGCCACAGGTCGCCGATGAGGAGCGCTGCGGCGCGGCCTTGACCGTAGCGATGTTCGACGAGGGCGGGCGACGTCTGACCCTGGGCGTCGGTGACTTCGGCGATCACGGTCGCGCCCGGTTTCGCGCCGCTGATGGTGTTCAGCGTGCGGAAACTCGCCAGTTCGCGCAGTCGACGGACTTCGTCGGTTTCGGTCGAACGGAGCCGCGCCCACGGTTGGAGCCAACCATCGCGAGTCAGCGCCAAACGATAACCGGCGGGTGGGGGGATTCGCGGGGGGGCGTCGAGATAGACGGGGAGCATTCGACCGATCGCGGTCGGGCCGTAGCCTCCCTGACGAAACGATTCGAGCCCGCCAAGCATCAGGCAGCCGCCGCCCCGTTCCGAGACGAAGCGTTCGATGAGCCCGAGTTGTTCGGCGGAGAAGAATTCGGCTTCCAAGTCGTCGAGGATGATCGCGTGGAACTGAAACAGGTCGGCGGCGGTCTTGGGGAAGCCGTCGCGAAACTCCTCGGGACTGGTGGTGTCGAGCCGGACGATGACCGGTTGATCGTAGCGTTCGGTCTCTTCGCCGACGCCGTCGAACCCGCGGAAGAGGGGATTCACCGATTCCCCATCGCGGCCGCGGAAATCAAACTTGGCCTCTTTCCGCGCGATGCGGATCAGCGACGTCAACTTGAGCTGATCGTCGTGTTCGAGGGAACGGCGGAGGAACTTGAGCTCCCAGTTGGGCCGGCCCGCGACGTAGAGCAAACGATACGGACCCGTGCCGCGATCGACGGCGACCCAGCGGGCGTTGTTGTCCGACGTCGTTTCCGTCACGGCGGGACGGTCGAATGCGGCGAGGTCGGCGCCGCAGACGGCGCGGACGCGATAAAACGTCACGCCGGTTTCGGTCGGCCGCAGTTGGAAGCGGAAGCTCGGTGGTTTCGCGGGATCGGTCAGCGACAACGTCTCGTGTTTGACGGCGGTCCCCGCCGCATCATCGACGCGGACGGTGATAGGTCCCGCGGAGAGCCCCTGCCCGTTCAATTCGACCTGCAACGTGACGGGGGCGTCCTCGAACGACGTGGTGGTCGTCGTGACGCGGCTGATCGCGAGGTCGATGAGTCCGTCGGTCGCGCCGATCGGCACGGGATAGACCGGCGGGAGTCCCGAGAGGTCGAGTTCGTCCAACTCATCGGTGGCGACGCCGTCGGTGAAGAGCAAGAGCCCCGCGACGGGTCGTTCGGCCAGTCGCGACTTGAGGGTCGTGAGGACGCGGCCGAGATTGGAGCGATCGCCTTGGAAATCGAGCCGGGCGAAATCGGCGACATACTTGGGCTGGCCGTCGAACTGATAGCGGCGGACCTCGAAATCCTGCGCGAGCCTGACCTGCCACGGGGCCTGGTCGTTGGTCAGGATTTCCCGCAGCCCCTCGCCGCGCGAGCGGGCCGCATTGGGGTCGACGAGGTTGAGGCTTTGGGAGTTGTCGGCGAGCAGCAGCCAGTGATTGGCCCCAGGCCGCAGCCGTTGACTGCTCCAGAGCGGCTGCCCCAACGCGACCGCGAGCAGCAGCAGTCCCAGTCCTTTGGCGAAGGTGGCCCAGCGCAGGACGGGGACGTCTTGGTACCGGCGCCGATCGACGACAAGCGCGCCCCCGAACAGGACCGCCGCCGCCACGAGGGCGACGAGGAACCAGGTCCATTCGGAAATGATGAGTGTGGCGAGCACGGGAATGGAGAATCCAGGGAGGTTGGCGGCGCGCCCCCCTGCGGGTCGCGGCTCAACGGTGATGATGGGTTATGGATTCGCGGGTTGTGGCGTGTTGGTGGATTGGCCGAGGCGTTCGTAATAGCGCTGGACGAGGCCTTTGAAACGTTCGGGGACCGGGTCGCGGTCGATGGGGACGAGGGCTTCGTCCGACTCGCGCTTGGCGACCTCTTCGCCGAGCCGTTTTTGCAGTTCGAGGAGCGGTGCGTGGAGCGACGTCCGGACCAAGTCCCAGTTCGGCGCTTCCGAATGCCGCTGCGACTCCGCGCGTAAGCTGCGGGCCTGTTCGCGAATCCGCGAGACTTCGGCTTGCAGTCCGGGATCGCCCACCAAGGTTTCGACGTCGCGGAGGCGATCGGCGAAGTCGCGATAACCCTCGCCGCTGATCGGGCCTCCCTGTCCCCCCGGCCCACTGTTCATGCCGCCGCGCTCGGAACTTTGGTTGGACCCAAGATTCGGGAAAGGGCTGTTCGGTGAAGCACCACCGGGACCGCCCAGAGTCGGTGTGCCGGTGCCTTGACCGGATCCTTCACCGGGAGTTTCACCCGGCATGGGCGTTGTTCCGTTGGGACCGCCGGCTTGCGGTGTGCCTGATGGCGATGCCCCGGGACCCGCGGTGGGTTTGCCGGTCCCATTCGGAGTCCCGGCGCCCGGACTGCCGCCGCTCTCAGCGGGCTCGGTCGGCATGTCCCCTTCCGCCGATAGGGTTCCCGCGCCTTGGCCGGTGGGATTCGGTGTCGTGCCTTCGCCGGGACTCGCGCCGTTTTCCCCGGGTTGGGGATTGGGATCATCCGACGGGGCGCCGGTTCCCGTGCTGCCGGCATTCTCGTCGGTGTCTGAACCTCCGGGTTGACCACGGTCGAGTTCCCGCCCCAACAACTGAGCCAGCTCGCTCACTTCGGAGCGGGCGCGCTTCAGGGCTTCCACTTCGTTCCCCAAGACCCCTTCCGCCGCGCGATCGACCCCCGCCTGCAACCGCTCCAATGCCTGCCGCGCCTGCGTCTCCGCCTGCCGCGCTTCGGGGACGAACCCGCGCTGCAAGAGTTGTGGAACTGCTTCGAGCGCCGGTTCCAACTTATCATCCCGGGTTTGCCGCAAGGTGTCGTACAACTGTCGCGACAACAGCGGCTCGGCGGTTTCCGACTCCTGGACGACTTGTCGGGCCTGTTCCAGCAGCGCGCCAACGGCGGAGCGTTGCTCCTGGAATTCGCGGGAAAGATCCTGCTCGGACTTCTCGGCGCGCAGGCCCGGCGTGGTCGGCTGTTGTTCCGACTCGGTCAACGCTTGCGACAGTTCCGCCTGCCGCTCTCCCGCGGCGCGGGCCGCCGTTCGCAGGTCGCGCATCGCTTCGGCGAAGCGGGCCGAGGTCTGTTCGCGGAACTCCTGCTGCAGGCGATTGAGATCACGCTCCGCACGCGTGGAGGAACTAAGGGCCTGCGACAGGCGTCCTTCCTCCAGCGCCTCGGTGGCGTCGACCATCCGCCGGCGGGTCTGTTCGAGTTGCTCGCGGGCTTCGCGGAAGTCTTCCTGCCGGGCCGATTGCGCGAGTTGTTCGCGCAGCTCGTCGTTGTCGCGCAGGAGTTGTTCCTGTTCATCACGCAGCCGTTTGAGCTGTCGCTGGACCTCTTCCCGTTCCGCCTCGGTCTGGGCGAGCCGTAGCGCCGCATCGAGTTCGCGGAGTTTTTCCTGCAGGTCGGCCTGTCGGCGGGCCAGTTCCTTGAGCCGATTGAGCGTCGAGAGGTCTTCTTGCTGCGCGGTTTGACCAGCCGCCGACGGGCTCGACTGGTTCTGGTAGCGATTCCGGTTGTCGGCGAGCTCCAGTTCGTTGAGTTGCTGCTCGTTGGGACTGGCCCCGCCGCCGGAACCGCCGCCGGCCTGTTGTCCCTGCATGATCTGATGCTCGCGGGCGCGGAGCTTCAGGAGTTGTTGATAGGCCCCTTGCTCGGCGGTGGCGGCGGTCGACAACGAAGTCGATGACTCCGCCTGCGGTTGCTCCAAGGCGGTCTCCGCGGCGGTCATCTGTTCGACGGCGAGGTTCGCCATCCGCTGGCGGGCCGCGCCGGGAAGATGGACCATCAGGTCGAGGAGTTTCGTTTTGTTGGTGGCCTGCGCTTCGCGAATGACGTCGACATCGGCCGCCGGGGGTGGCGAGGCATCCGAGGAGCGCCGGAGCAGATTCCACGTCGCGGCGACGATCTCCTTCTGCACTTTCAGCAGCTCTTCCAACTGGTTCCCCGCCCCTTGCGGCGCGGCTCCGGCTTGCGCCTGGGGCGCCCCGCCCGGCGGCGCGTCGATCTGCCGGAAGGTTTCCTCGAAGGGACGGACTTCGGCGAAGAAGAGGTCCCCCGTCGTCCGACGCGGTTCACCATCGGGGCCGCGATCGATCGCATAGAGGTGGTATGACAAGAGGTCATCCGGCACGACTCGGAGATCTTCCAAGGCCTGCAGCAGCCGGACCGACTGGGGCTGCGTGGTCAGCAGGTCGCGGCCGAGCGGCAGCGTGATCGGTTCCCGTCCCGCGACCTCCAATACCACCCCATATTCCATCAGCCCGTAGTCGTCGACCACGCGGCCTTCCAGGACCAATTCCTCCAGCGGTGACAACCGCACGTCCTTGCCGGGGAATGCCAGCTCCATCCGCGGCGGTTCATTGCGGACCACTTCGATCCGCAGCCGCTCGGGGTCACGATTCCGCCGGTCCTTATCATCGACCAGCGACAGCTCGTAGGCCCGTGATTCGGTCGGAACGAACTTCGCCTTCCAGAGGAGCGGATCAGCAGGATCGCGGGCGAGCTCGATCGCTCCGGGAACGTCGGAGACGGTCTCGGCGGATGTGTCCTGATCGCCCGCGGGCGGAGTGTCGGCGGGCAGCCATCGCGCTGACACAACCGGCTTGTTGACGCGGCACTCGATGAGTACCTGCGAGCGTTCGACCACCGATACGCGGGTGGCGTTCTCCCAGCGTTTCGGGGGCTGACCGGTGTACTCGGGCAAGGTGACGACGACATCGGTCCGCAGCAGCGTGGGCAGATCGTACAATGTGACGCGATAATCGCGGGTCAAGCGG
>CAYRVS010000021.1:27182-31329 GCA_964427725.1 uncultured Planctomycetaceae bacterium
ACGGTAGGTGAAGTCATGTCGCAGGTCGGTGAGGCGCGTCCCGAAGATGGGATCGTCGAGGGCTTTATCGAGCGGTTTCGTTGCCGCCGGGGCGTTAACCGGGGCGATCAATAGTTGCACGCGGTCGGGGAGCTCGACACGCGGGAACCGGGCGATCACCAACAGACTGCTGCCCCGTTCCAGTTCCACGTCCCCCGGTTCGACGGTGATCCGTGAGACATCTTCGCCGGCGTCGGCGGTCCCTTCCGCGAGGCGTTCGATGGGTGCGGGAGGCCGGCTCCGCAGGACGGCGGCGGTCAGGAATGCGCCGTCACACAACACCAGGAACCCGGGGAGCGTCAGGGCCCAAGTCGGGACGAGGCGACGATTCCATTCCGGTCGCCAGAGGTTCGCCGCTTCCTGAAAGAGTTGCTGCTGCAGGACCGTCCAGCGACCGGTTTCGGGATGCGGAGCCTGCTGGCTGGCGGTGAGGAGCCGGGCGTCGAGTTGCGGGGCGAGCCGTTCGACGCGGTGAATGATCATCGCCGGCGTGGGACTCTGGCGACGGGCCGACCACCATGCCCAACCGGCGATCCCCACGGCGAGGAGCGGAACGCCGTAGGTGAGCCCGAAATGCCGCCACGTCGTGGCTTCGCCCCAGGCGAGCGCGGCCCACGCCGCCATCGCCAAGAGGCACCAACCCGCCCCGTGACGCGACAGCCCGTCGGCCCACACATAGCGGCGGGCGATGGGGAGCAACCGTTCTTGCAGGCGATGAGGGTTCATGCGTGCTCCGCCGCTGTGGTCGAGGGGCCCGTGTCTGTTGTCCCGCCGCGATCGACCCTGTCCGCGATCGTGTCTCGTCGTCGGCTCCAGATCGTCTCCAGCATGAGACATCCCCCCAGCCCCAGCAAGAGCCACTTCCACAACTGCTGGCGGCCTTCCAGTTCCTGCAATTGCTGTTGGCGGAGTTGATCGAGCCGCGGCGCGGCCTGAGGGCGATTCGTGGTGGTGGTCAGCGTCAATCCTTGGGCTTCCAATTCTTCGGGGGCCAGCGGTTCGGTTCGGCTCTCCTCCGGGGGAAGATTCACGACGACCACTTCGGTCTCCGTGCCGGTCTGAACTTCATAGCGTCCGGGCTGCTCGGTAGCGGCATACTCAGTGGCTCCGGTCGGCCAGGGTTGCTCGGAACCATCGGGGAGGCGGATCTTCTCGGGAAGCGCCGACGGGGTCCCCGCCGTGATCGGGGTTCCCACCGTCTGCGCGGCCGACCAAGGGACCGCCCCCATGGCCTCTTCGAGCATCCGCCACATCAGCGGCACAAACTTCGAGGACCGGGAGAGTTGGCTGTCGGCCGGATGCCAGCCCGAGGCGAAGCACCAGACCTGCCCGCGCGCGGCGGTCGACCATTGCAAAATGGCCGGTGTGCCGTCATCAAAGCTCACCAGCGTGCGTGTTCCCGCAGGAAGTTCGCCCCCGATCCGCCGTGACTTCCAAAAGTGAATCCCCGAGAAGTCGGCGAAGCGGGCTTCGGCGAACGGGGCGAACCACGGCGATTCAAAATCGATGTCCGACCACAAGGCATAGTCGCGACCGGTCCCTTCCACGGCGGTAAGGCCGGGGGCCGCGCAGAGTTTGGCGATGGCGACGGCGGCTTCGGCGGTCCGGGGGGCAAACAACACATCACTCCCCGCCGCGACCAGCTTCGGCAACAACTCGCGGCCCGCGTCGTCCAGATCGATGGCGATGACGACCGCGGGGGGCGCGCTCCCCAACAGCGGCGTCGAGCCGTCGGCCAGGGTCACGTCGTAACGCGGGTTGCTGCCGAACGCCCGCTGCAGGTAGTACGCCGGCGCGGCGGGATCCTCGAAACTCCCGCCACCCAAGACCACCACCGTGCATGGTCGCGGTCGCCGGGTCGGTAACCATAACCGGTTGTCGAAGGGCTGATCATCCCCTTTGAGTTGCACGCTACCCGCCAGGTCTGACTGCGGCGGGGGCGGGAGGGCGACCACCCGGCTTTGTCCGGGCGGCACCACGACCGATAAGCACGGCGTCACTCCGTCGTCCCAGAACAACTCGAACTGTTGACGGGTCGAGGTCGCCGCGTTCGAGACCCGCACCCGTAGCCGATCGTCGGGGCGTTCGCTTGCCGAGGTGACCAGTTGCAAGCCCGCGTTTTCGGACGAGTTCGGTTCGAGCAGGAGCCATTCGACCGGCATGTCGGCGGGCCAATCGAACTCGCGGAGCGCCGCGAGATTCGCCCCCGCTTGCCCATCGGTGACCAGAATCACCCGCTGCGGGCAGGGAAGCGGCAACTCGGCCTGGGCTTCCTGCAGCGCTTGTGCGGTCCGTACCAGCCCTTCCCCCAAGTTGGTGCCGCGCGCGGTTGGGCGGAGTTTAGCGAGTTCGGTCCGGACCGCGTCGCGGGTGACCGCGGGGTCGGCGCGCAGTCCCGCGCGCAGGTCGACCACCGGCCGCCAGCGATCATCGATCTGGGACAAGCCGACCACGGCCCGCGAAGGCAACTCGTCCAGACGCCGGCTGACGCGCTCGGCGACCCGATCCCACAGCCCGGCCCGCGACTGGCTGGCGCTGGTGTCGACCAGGATGGCGACGAACTCACGATCCTCCGTCAATACGGGCAGCGTCGCGGGAATCCGCCACACCGGCCGGGCGAAAGCGAGCGCGAGCAACAGCACGGCGAGCGCGCGGCAGGCGAGGAGCGCCCAATGCTCGACATGGCTGAGCGTCGTCACGCGCGGCGGCGACGGCGTCAGAAACATCAACGTCGAAAACGGCCGCCGACCACGCGGCGTCCGCCTCCACAGATGAAACACGATCGGCGCGGCGATCCCCAGCGCGCCGACCAGATACAAGGGGGCCAGCCACGTCATCGGCGACTCCCCCGCGCGCCGCGACGATCGGCCGAGCGTTCCCGCGACCGCAGCAATTCGCCCAACGCATCCCCCAGAGGATCGAGCGTGCCCAGCCGTCGGTAAGTCAGCCCCAACCGTTCGCAGATGCCGCGGATCGTTTCCAAATGGGTCTCAAGCTTCGCCCGATAGCGGGCCCGCGCGGCGACGGGATCGACATACAAGCGGCGACCCGTCTCCAAATCCACGAAGAGGGCGGCGTCGGCAAAGTCGAGCGACAACTCGGCCGGATCGAGAATCTGAAAAATCAGCACTTCCTGCCCGCGCGCGGCGAGCGCCGCCAAACTGATCTCGACCTGTTCGAGCGGCGCGAGCAAATCGGAAATCAGGACCAGCATGCCGCGACGATGCAGTCGCTCGGCGACCTGCGCGAGCGGTTTCGTCAGCGTGGTCCCCAGCCCGGTCACGGGACGCTCGAGCGCGACCAGCAATCGATGCCAATGCCCGGCGCGAAACCGCGGCGGGATGTAATCATCGACTTCGGTCGAGAACCGCGCGAGGCCGACGGCGTCGCGCTGCGTCGTCAGAAAATAACCCAACGAGGCCGCCAGCGTCCGGGCGTACTCGAACTTGGTCGCGCCCGTCGAGCCGAACTCCATCGACCGGCTGCCGTCCAGCAGCAGCAGACACCGGAGGTTCGTCTCGTCCTCGAACCGTTTGATCGAGTAGCGGTCGCTACGGGCGAAGAGTTTCCAGTCGAGGTACCGCGGATCGTCTCCCGGGGAGTATTGGCGGTACTCGGTGAATTCGACCGAGAACCCGTGATACGGGCTGCGGTTGAGGCCGTTCCAGAAGCCTTCGACCACGTGTCGCGCGCGCAGCTCCAGCGATTGAATCTGCAGCAGGACGCGGGGATCGACGAAGCCCCGGTCGGTCGCGGCGGATGGCGAACCGGCGTTCACGCGGTCGGCCCCTTCACCGTTTCCAAGAGCCGCTGGATGAGTTGCTCGACCGTGATCCCCGCCGCCTCCGCCTTGTAGTTCGTGAGGATGCGATGCCGCAACACGGGGGCCGCGAGGCGGCGGACGTCGTCGGGGGTGACATGGGCGCGGCCGGCGAGGAGCGCCCGCGCTTTCGCGCCGAGGACCAGGAATTGTCCCGCCCGTAGTCCCGCCCCCCAGGCGACGTACTCGTTGATGTAGTCGGGAGTGCCGACCTGTCGGGGCCGCGAGGCCGCCGCGAGGCGAACCGCGTACTCGACGACCTCCCGCGCGATCGGCACGCCGCGGACC
>CAYRVS010000021.1:31339-45899 GCA_964427725.1 uncultured Planctomycetaceae bacterium
CCGCGGACCAGTTCGTGGATCGCGAGGACGTCTTCGCCCGAGAGGACCGGCTCGATTTCGGGATCGCGGCCGCCGGTCGTCTTCATGACGACGGTCACTTCGTCGCTTTCGGGGAGATAATCGACCACCACGTTGAACATGAACCGGTCGAGCTGCGCTTCCGGGAGCGGATAAGTCCCCTCCATCTCGATGGGGTTCTGCGTTGCCAACACGAAGAACGGGGCGGTGAGGGGATACCGCACACCCGCCGCGGTCACCTGCCGTTCCTGCATCGCCTCGAGCAAGGCCGCCTGCGTCTTGGGCGGAGTGCGGTTGATTTCATCGGCGAGGAGCACTTGCGTGAAGATCGGCCCGGGAACGAAGGTGAGCTTACGCCGGCCCGATTCGTCCTCCTGCAGAATCTCGGTCCCGGTGATGTCGGCGGGCATCAGGTCGGGGGTGAACTGAATCCGCTGGAATTGCAGGCGGAAAAGCTGCGCGATCGATTTCACCAGCAGCGTCTTCGCCAAGCCCGGCGCGCCGGTGATCAGGCAATGCCCCCCGGCGAACAGCGCCAGCAGCAACTGCTCGACGGCATGCTCCTGCCCTACGATCCGTTTGGCGAGTTCCTGCTGAATCCGCGGCCGACTGTTGCGCACCAACTCGAGCGCCCGCGCGTCCCGCTCTCCCTGCGATTCTTCCACCATCCACCCTTCTGCAAAAGCAATATCGAAATCCGAAGATCGAAATCCGAACAATCACGCAGGACTCATCGCATCGATGTCTTGCTGTTTCCTGATCGAGATTTCGGAGTTCCTCCGGATTTCGGATTTCGAGTTTCGTGCTTCATGACTTAAGGACAGCGGCCATTGATCCCTACGGGCTCGTTTTATCCGTGATCATCAATGCGTCATCGCGTAAAACAAAATGTTGATCCCCAGCGGATAGGCGCGCTTTTCGGAGAACTCCTTGAAGTACCACGGATCCTCCCCTTCGCGCTCCCAACCGTCCCCCAGGTCGGTGTTATGGCAAATGATCGCCATCATCCGCCCGCGGTCATCGAACAGTCCCTTGTAGTGGACCTCGGCGGCGTCGGGCCGTTCCCACGTGATCCCCTGCCCCCGGCCCGCCTGCGCCGCGCCAATGCTGGGAATCTGCGGCCGTTCCGTCAGGTCGTAGACGCAGTGAAACACGGGATGTTCGAGGGGCAGCTCCTGTGGTTCACGGTCGGGGAAGACCCGCTTGATCTCGGAATGGAAATTGAACCACTCGTCTTCGCCCCAGAAATCGTCGACCATCAGGAAGCCGCCGTTGAGGAGATACCGCCGTAACGCCACGACCTCTTCATCGGTGAAGGAGAGATCGCCCGGTTCGATGAGATAGAGGAACGGGTGCCGGAAGATTTCGGGATCGGTCAGTTCGAGAATCTTGCCGTTAGGATCGACCTTCAGCGCCGTCAACTGTTGCAGGCGGTACGAGAAATTCAGGTCGGCGTCGGGGTAATCGGTCGCCCAGCGACTCCAGCCGCGATACGACCCGTAGCGGACCCGGACGAAGGTGAAGACGTCGTCGGGAAAATGGGGGTTGAGCTCCCACTCGGGGACGCCATTCCGGCCGACGCTCTCGATGTCGACCTGCCGAAACCGCCCTCGCTGCGCATGGACTTCGCCCCACAACCCCGCGACGAGGGCCAGCAGCAGCACGACCGGCGTTTTCCGCAACATCTCCACCGATTCCTCGCGGGGCCTCAGACGCGCCAGAATCCTGAAAAGGGGGCGTGAAGGATCATATCGCTTGATCACCAAAGTGGTTGGACTGGGGGCATCACGTACCACGATGCCTGGCAACTCGGCGGCTCAACGTCTTTCTGGTTCATCGCTCCGAGTGGGGTTATTCCTTGCCAGCGGGTGGCCCACTCGCCGGCTCGACGGGTGCGGGCTGGTCCGGCGGGATCGTCGTCAGTTTCAGCAGCAATTCCTGAGCCGCGCGGAACCGCGGGGCGACCTCCAACGCCTGGAGGACCGCGCGTTTCGCGCGCGGGTCTTGCTGTTTGTCCCAGAGTTGCGCCAGCCGGAACCATGCCTCCGCCCGATCCTCCGTTCCCAAGGCCAATTGCGCCTGCCACGCCGCGATCGCCGCCGGGTCTTGCCCGCTCCGTTCCGCCGCCTCTCCCGCCGCGAGATGCAGCGACTTCATGAGCGGGTTGATCCCTTTGAGCCGTTCGGTCGAATCGAGCACGCCCGCCCAATCCTCGTCCAACTGCTGTAGGGTGATCAGCCGAAGCAACTCCGCGACCGGCGCGTCGGCCCGCCGGACGTACGCTTCCAACACCGCGCGCTCCCGTTCGGTTTCGCCCAATTCGCGATGAATTCGCGCCAACCAGGGCGCGAAGCTCGCGGCCCCCCGCGCTTCGGGGATCGCCTCGACCAGTTTCTCGACATACGGCTTGGCGGTCGACCACTCGCCGCGCTGCAGCAACATTTCGATGTACGCCGTCAGCCCCGACACGCTGTCGGGGTGGTCGTCGACCCAGCGTTTCATCCGGTCGGGATCGTCGTCACTGATCACGGCCGACAGGTCGTACGTCTGCCAATCGAGCCTCGGGCCGAACTGCCTGGCGGTCTCTTTGGCGTACTCCTTGAACTCTTCATCAAGCTGTTCGACCGGAGCGATCCGCCGCTCGAACGCCACGTTCATGGGCAAGCCGTCGCGCAGGTCGAGCAGCACCTGCCGCAGCTTCTCGAGACCGTGGACCTCGATCAGATATTCGACCACCAACGAGGATTGGTAGTAGGCGAACTGCAAATGGACGGGAGACGCGGGGGCGAGAAACGCTGCGCTCATCTCGCCCAGCGGCGTCAGTTCTCCTCCGAGGATCCATTCCCGATAGCGAGGGTTGATCCGCTCGCCCCACGCCGGGTCGGCCTGCCGTTCCTCGTAGACCGAAATCCCTTCGCTCAGCCAGCGCGGCAGCCGATTCTTCGTCAGTTCCAGCGTCACGACGTGACAGAATTCATGCCATAACACCGCCCGCCAGTTCGCGGGATGCTCGGCCTGCGACGCGGGGCTGTTCGCCGTGATCACCTTGCCGAAGCAGACCCCCAGAAACCCCTCGGCCCCCGGCAAGCCGAACGTCCGAACCGCGAAATCGTTCGGCTCGGGGTAGATTTCGACGGTGATGGTCTCGGTCAGTTCGAGGCCGTATTTCGGACACAACGTCGCCTTGGCCCGTTGCAGGAGCGCGAGCACATCGGCCCCGTAAACCTCGGACTCCAAAGCCGTCATTCGGACGCGGAAGCCATCGGCCTGCAATTCGCGATACTCGGCCAGCTTGTCGCGCAGCGCGAGGAGGTTGAAGATCGCGACGTCGTACCCGTCGGCGGTCTGCACCGCTTCGGCGAGCGGCCAGGCCTCGGCGTCGACGCCCAACCGCAACAAATCCTGCACGAGCTGCGTTTTCGCCGGGAGATAAGCCGGCTCGAAGACGAGGGCCTGTCGTTGCCGGGCTGCCCCCTCCGCGAAGCGGTACTTCCGCGACAACTGCGTCCCGATGACATGATCGACCAGCGGATTCTGCGGCCACGCCGAGAGGGCCTTGTCGCGGTAGGCCTCAGCGCCGCGGGGGTCATTCGTCAATTCCGCGAGGACCGACATCAGCGCCCACACGGTCGGATGGTGGGGCTGGATCGCCAGCGCCGCCCGCAAATGACCTTCGGCGGCGGCGTAATCCTCGGCGGCGAGGGCTTGCTCGGCACGATAAATCAGCGAGGGGACATGCCGCGGATTCGCCTCAAGGGCCTGCGCGATCGTGCCGGCGGCGATCGCGCGGTCGTCGTGTTCCAAGCTACGGGCCAAGCCGCAGAGCAGATCGGGATCGGCAGGATACTCCTTCACCGCGGCGCGGAACGTCGTCGCCGCCAGCTCGAAGTCCTGCTTCAGAAGCGCGAGTTCCCCGGCGGCGAGCCAGGCGTCGCGATGCTTGGGACTTTGCTTCAGCGCGCGATCGTACAACTGTTCGAGAATTTGCCGGGCATCGATCCCCTGCGCGACCGCCGTCCGGCCCAAGGTAACCAGATTGTCGGCGTCGGTGTATCGCCACGGAGCACGACCGGCGTAGTCCAGGACTTCAGCGTGCCAGATCGCCCCTTGCTGAGGCTGACCCGCGAGCCGGGCGACATTGACCCCGAGTTGTCGCAGCCGGATGCTCCAGTTGTAGCGTTGCAGGCCGGCCTGAATCGTCTCGAGCGCGGCGGTTCCTTGCCCCAGGGCGCTCTCCGCTTCGGCTTTGCGGAGATACCAATCCTCACCAAACGTTCGCCGGTCGATCGCTTCCGTGGCGGCGACGATGCAGCGTTCGTACTCCCCCGACCGCAGCAGCTTGGTCAGGACGGCGAGATCGGGATCCGCGGCCCGCAGACTGGTCGCGGTGATGCCCATGACGACGAGCCCGGTCCAGACGAGCAGCCCCCCGCTCCCAAGAAGCCCGGTGCGTCGTCGCTGGGATACCCTCGGCCCGATGATCCCGTTCCTTCCGCCTGATCGCCGTCGGCACGATTCGCTACATCGTCAGCATAACCCCCGGTGAAGACGCGGTGAAGTCGCGAACCCCCACCACCACGGCGGGCCCTTGGCCAGGGTGCATAACAGCATTCATTTACTCTCAGAGGTGGATCGGCGGTAGTAGGCTAGGCCGGGCCGTCGGAGGATGAAGCGGGCGAGTTGATCCCCGTCGCTGAGCTGCGCGGCGCGGACTTGCAGGATGGCCTCGGCCCCGGCCGGGCGGTTCCAGAACTTCTCGGTCCGCCTCTTTGAAGGAACACGAACTCGCGCGGGCATCGACCAGCTTGTCGATCACCGTCGGGCTGAACTGGCCGCCATCAAACCGCAGCACTGTCCGCAGCGGGAAAAAAAGACCGCCCGCAGCGGTCGCAGTGGTCGCACGGTTCCGACCAGCGGAAATCGCCGTGTTCCGTCGTCAGCGTCCGTTCTTGCGGCTGTGGGGTCGCGGAACATTCCCGGCCGCACGCGGGACACGCCAGCTCGTCCGACAGCCGATCCGACTGCTGCACCACCGACGCCCGCAAGAACCCCGCCGCCATCTGCTTCAGCACCGGTCCCAAGAGCTGCTCCAGATCGACCAACGACGTCGCCAGATCCGGCCCACGCTCACCGAATGCCTTCTTGCACAGAATCTCCCTCATCTGACCGGCCCACTGCCGCAATTCCTCCGATTTCCCCTGCGCCGCAGCGACTGCTCCCATCTCTCCACCCTCCCTGAACTTCCACCACGCCGATCCATCGGCGCGCCCCAGCATCCTCTAACATCTACAACGCCGCGCGCGAATTCCTGTTATGCCCCCCCTTGGCGCCTTGGCGAAGACCCTGCGAAAGAGACTTGCATCGAGTCACCGGATCGAATACATATTCTCCTTCCAACCGGTTCCCTACGGAACCGGACTTTCCCCGATAGCTCAATTGGTAGAGCGAGCGGCTGTTAACCGCTAGGTTCTAGGTTCGAGCCCTAGTCGGGGAGCTTTCTGGACGGTTATGCGAACCAAGCCGTCCGGGGTTAACACATGCGGAGCCGTTCCCGTTGAGATGGGCGGCTCCGCTTGTCGTTTCCGGGCCTGAGCTTCCGTCATCCGGGCCGCTGCCGCCACCGAAATCAAAGCCCCGGTCGGGCCGCACTTCCGGGAACAGCCGCATGGCGTAGCTGCCGGTGCGGGTTTCCCGGTCGATGGGGCCGAGTTCGACCACTTCGATGTAGTGCTGGAGAAGTTGCATTTGCTCCGCCGGCATGGCCGCGATGAGCAACTCGCCGATGTCCTGCCATGTCTCCAGGAAGGAGCGGGCATCGTCGCTGATCCGCTCGACGGGAGCTTGCTGCTTGGCGATGTCAACCAGCTTCCCTTTGATCTGCCCCTCTTCCTCTTCGAGCCGTTCCAGTTCCGCCTGCACGCTGGCCAGCCCCCTCGCCCCGAGGCTTTTGAGTACCTCGACCAGCTTGCCGGTTTCGGCACGGACTTGGGCGAGCCGGCGACGGGTGAGTTCCTCCTCGTCTCGCAACCGCGCGGCCTCGCCGCCGAGGCAGGAGAGTGCTTCCTGAACGATGCGGTCCCTCGCCTCGACCATCCGGCCGATTTCGGCGATCCGCCCGGCGATGGCGCTCTCCAGTGCTTCCGCCGGAATGCGAGTCGAGCCGCAGGAGTATTTGCCGCCCTCGTGCTGCTGCCGTGTGCAGACGTAGTAGTAGTTCTTCTCCGTGCGGCCGTGGGCCGACGCTCCGACCATGTGCGCCCCGCACTGGCAACGGAGCAGGCCGGAAAGCAGGTAGGTACGCCCCTTGGGCTTCTTGAGGTTCATCCGCCGCTGGAGCATCTTGCCGATTTGCAGTTGCACGCGGTCGAACTGCTGGCGGGTGATGATCGGCTCATGGCAGGCTTCCTTTACCGAATCGCCCCAGCGGATTTCGCCGAGATAGATCGGGTTGCGAAGGATGCCGATGACCTTTTGCTTGACGAAACGGTTGCCGCCCCGCGTCTTGTCAGTGCGCGTGCGGTAGGTGGGGTAGCGGATGCCGAGGTCATTCAGCCGCCGCGTGACCGCTCCCGCCGAGCCGAGTTCCTCGAAGGAATCGAAGATGCGTCGCACGATGTCCGCCGCGGCGGCGTCGATTTCGAGCTTGCCACGGTCATCCGGCTTTGAGCGGTAGCCCAGCACATGCCCACCATTCCACAGGCCCCGGTCGGCACGGTCCCGCATGATGGAGAAGGTACGTTCGGCGGTCATCTTGCGCTCAAGCTGGGCGAACACCATGATGAGCTGCACCATCGCTTCGCCCGTCGGCATCGATGTGTCGAATTTCTCCCGCAACGAAATCACGTCCACATCGTGCTCGGCGTCGAGCGCCCAGAGGTCCACGAAGTCCTTGAGGCTCCGGGTAATGCGGTCCAGCTTGAAGCAGATCACCAGGTCGATCTTGCCGGCGGCGATGTCACGCTTCAACCGTTGAAGTTGTGGACGGTTCTGGTCCTTGGCGCTCTTGCCCGCATCGACGTAGAACTCCAGCGACTCGACCTGCAAGTTCTCCCGCCGCTTGCGGAACTCGACTTCCTGTTCGATTTCGTGCTGTTGGGCGGTGAGGCTGTCCCCTTCGGTTGCCTGACGCTGCGAGGAAACGCGGACATATCCGGCAATCCGCAGGGGTTTGATTTCCTTCTTCAATTTCGAGGGACGCATCGAATCACCGCACTTTCCACAAGACGAAGTGATGACCGAACCGCGCAACAGTGTATTCTACGGACCCATACTCATCGCGCCAGGCCGGTTTGCGCGAGTCGGGCAAGAATAGCCGCAATCAGGCGGACACGGCTCGCAGCCCGAACGTCCGGTGCGGACTGTGCCAAGGGATGGTGCTCGTTGGCGGGAAGCGAATCATCGAGCGACAGGCGAGCATGAACGGGAAGCCGCGAGCGACGGCGCGGAACACGGTCGGCGGGCGGCTGTTGCCGTCCTTTCGCCTTCCTCTCGTTCTCGTGGTTCTCGCTGCTCATGGTTCAAGGTCCGTTGCTGTCTAACATCGCCAGCGTGGTTCAATCTTTCCTTGCGGGCAAAAGTCCCTCTCGTCGGACACGCTCAAGCTCACCGTGCGAAATGGCCCAGGCCGCGTGCGACCCTCGACCGCTCGCCTTCTTGCGTGCTTCGATCCGGCCCAGCCTCGCCCACTCGCGCACCGTGAACACGGAGCGGCCGACCAGGCGGGCGAATTCCTCGACTGTGTACCACTCCCACACTTGCTGCCTCTCAACCAGCAGTGCGAGCATGGCCTCGATCTTCTCCAGTCGTTGGTCCACGTTCATGGGGCGTTGCCTTCGTCACACGTCAGCTTGTACCCGCGTCGTTGCCGCCGCTTCCTGGCGCGGCAATCGCGGCCGCGATCAGTTCGGCGTCCGTGGCGGCACACGGTTACGCTTCTCGTCCGCCGTGCTCCGCTTCTCTTGCCGCCCCTTGCTGAGGCGCGATGCTGTGGCTTGCAAGGATCGACTGAAAGCCGGCCTTTCCGCTCTCGTGGGGTTGCATCAACGCGCCATCGAGATAGGCACCGGCAAGGTTCGCGTGCCGCAGGTCCGCGCCGCGAAAATCAGTCATCTGAGCTTCGGATCCTTGCATCTTGGCACCGTACAGGTTTGCCCGCTGAAAGTTGGCCTGCTGCAAATGCGAACCGCGAAGGTCCGCGTAACGAAGATTGGTCTGCGAGAGGTTCACTCCGCGCAGGTCTGCTCCTCGCAAATCAGCACCTTCAAGATTCACGCCCTGAAGGTTCATGCCTCGCAGGTCCGCGCCCCGCCAATCGATGCGGGCAGTGGTAGTATCCATGAGTCGCTACCTCAGTTTTCCGACGGCTTGCAAAGCCGCTTCAACTCCGCTTTCCGCAGTCCGTCGAACTGCACAAGGCCCGCTGTCACGGCTTCGTAAACCATGCCGAAGAACTCGCGTTGCTCTTCCGGCCTTAGAAGATGACCGACCATTTCGAGGATGGCTATAGCCGTCACCATCGCGCAGTCATGCCGCAGCCTGACCATGTTGCACCTCAGAACAAACAGGGCTTCCATGCCCCTGTCCGACTATTTGAAAATCCTCGTGATGAGGCCGATGAGCGTCTTCTCGCCTTCTTTCTGCAAGACGCCCGTCACGCTCGGCGCGTGCTTGCTGAGCCATTTCCAGATGAGCGCCCAGCCGACGACGCCGATGATGAAGGCGCGCCCGAGGGCATCCGCGGAGAACGGGTTGGGGAAATCGAACATTGCGCTTCTCCTTAAATGAGGTTTGAAACTCGCTACCCTTGAACCGCCGCACGGACTCGTGCGGTTTGAGCGAACGTGCTCCTGGGGCCGCACGCCCCGGACTTATTCAGCGCTCCATGCCGCCTCGCTCGATCTCCTGCTGTTGCTGTTGTGCCTTCTCCGGCTCCACCGCGTTCTGCCCATCGCCGTAGGGCACGTAGGCGTTGCCGTGGAACAACGCGCCAGCAATTTCCGCGCGGCCCTGGACGCCCAAGCGTCCGAGTTCCGCGCCGATGTCCTGCGCCATGTCGCTCAGGATTTGGCCGAAGACGGTCTTGCCGTCCTGAACAGGCTGCGCTGCCTGCTGGACGTTCGCCATGTCGCTCATGGCGTGCTGCGTGGCGGCCTGCTGAATGTCAGGCGCGTCGGCGATGATCTGCTTGAACGCTTCCTTCGACATGTTGCCCTCCTGTATCTGGCCGCCCCGGTGGGGCGGTTACTGGTGAACCGAACCTTGCCGCCACCCTCGCCGCAAGGGTGCCCGCCGCTCCTACCCAAAGTCTTCTCCGCGCCCCGCCAATCAACCAAGAGCAACCATCGTGGATAGCCCCACTCCGACCGCCGGAACCGCCGCGCGCAGCGATGGCAGGGGACTCGGGGTCAGGTTCGCCTGCTGACGCAATCGCTCCGGCAGCGGCGCAAAACACTGTGAATTCAGCAGAATGGGGCCGCCGTGGACTTGGCCCACGGTCTCACGCCCTTGAACGCCACGTCCACGCAAAGCAGCCGTAGTCCTGGTTCTCTTCGTCCTTTTGCTGGAAGGTGCCGATGCCGCAGCGGTCCTGGCCGGTGAGACGACCGTTATGCGTTTATCGCCGCACGAGAATGGCTTGGAGATACGGCGATAATGACCCGCCGCGTCCGATGCGATCATCGTGAATGCTGCATTCGACATGTTCCTCTCCTACATCTGGCCGCCCGGCGGGGCGGTTATGGGTGAAGCGGACTTGCCGCCGCCCACAGTGCCAGGGCGGCCAGCATCAGCATCAGGACGGAAGTGGCCCACACCTCCGCCAGGGTTTGGAGCCGCCGCAAGCGGCCCGGCACGTTTCCCAGCTTCTCCTCGTAGTAGCGCACCAGTCGCGTGCGAATCGGCCGCATGCCCGGCGTGAACGTGACGGCCATTCGCGGATCAAGGGCGATGACTTCTGATGGTTGGAGAAGTTTGCGTGCGTGTTGCTGCCAGTTTCTCGACGTGCTGGAGTTCTCGCCGTGCGACCGGCTGTACTGTGCACCTGCCGTGGACTGCTGCGAATTACCGCGATTGCTCCCGCCGCTGTCCACGATGATCGTGGCCTCGCCGAGCAGGTTGCTCACATGCTCGGCCGTCGCATAGTCGTTCACGCCGAAGAACACCTGCGACGTATTGCTCAGGAGCGATTGGTCCATGCCATCACGCCACGTCTGCTTCAATTGCCCTAAACTCTGGTAGAAAAACTGGAGCCGCACGCCGTAACCCCGGTACTTGTCCACCGCGTCTTCGAGGGCTTCCATCCGGCCCAGGCTTGCGGCCTCATCGAGCACGAAATGCACCTTGTTCGCCTCCTGCAACCCGTTTCGCACACAGGCACGCAACAACGAGCTGATCCACATCCGCAGTAGCGCCGATTGCGTCCGCAGGTATTCGGGCGGCAGGATGAGGTACACTGTCATCTTCCCGTCCCGCAGTCCGCTCAAGTCAAAGCTGCTGGCTTTGGTACTCGCCGCGACCGCCAGCGTGTCCAGAAACCGCAGGTGGCGATTGGCAGTCGTCAGCACCGAGGACAACTCCTTGTCCTTGAAGTGCGCCAGTTGATGGCCCATCCGGGCGAGCATCCCTTCCCAAGCGTCCGACTTGCACATCAGCTCGATGGCCTGCTGCATCTTCACCGGATTGGTGAGCAGAGAACGCACTGCCTGCAACGAACGATCTTCGCCTTCCGCGTACACGACGGTGAGCGCGATCATGGCCGCGATCCATGCCTCTGCGCTGTCATCCCAATGGCGTTCCTTCTCTTCACCCGTCCGTACCACGAGGGCTTCGGCCAGGGCGCGACAATCGTCGAGCGCCGTGCGGGAAGTCGCGTCGATGGCGTCCAGCGGGTTGAATGTGTCCGGGGTTTGGCTCGATACCTGGAACGGATCGAGCAGCACGGCCCGGTGCCCGAATTCACGCCGCCGATGGTCCGCCGTCAGCTTGGAATTCTCCGATTTCGGATCGATAACCACGCATGAGTCCGGGCAGGTAAGCAGATGCGGGATGACCAGTGAAACGCCCTTGCCCACGCCCGTCGGCGCGAACACTGCCGTATGCACGGCCTTGTTCAACCGCACCATGTCCTGCTGCGGCGGGATGCGCTGGAGCTTCCGCATGGAAAGCATGAACCGCTCGCAGGCTTCCGCCGAAGGCACGCGCCGGTCGAACAGGTCGCGGAGCGCGGCCCAGAACGAGGGCCGCCCGGACTTAATGCGGCCCAGCGGCAGGCCCGTGCCGCCGATCATCCCGGCGCGCTTTAGGTCGCCCGCGTTTGCCCACCGAGCCGTTCCATAGGCGGTCAGGTTGAGCGCCTTCCTGCGCCCGGCGAGCGCCGCGAGCAAGAGCACGGCGAACAACAGGCCGGGATAATGGGCACACGCGGCGAGGCCGAGCGCGGCCACCGACAGGATCGCGGCGATCATCATGGCGCGGCAGAGTCGCATGTTGCCTCCGTCTTGATGCAGTTCTCGGCGATAACCAAGAGCAGCACGAGGACCGTGATTCCGATGCCGACCTGCGACATCGCGGCGAAAATGGTTAGTCGTGCCGAGCGAAATTGTCGCCGATGATAGCCCTGCTCGAATTTGATCTTGCAGGCTTGCTTCTCCTCCCACGACATCGCGTGCCACGCGGCTTTGGTGGGCACATCGGGGTTGGATTCCTGCCACGCCGTGATGAGCAACTCATCGGCTCGCCGGTCGAGTTCCTGGTAGGCGAAATACAACCCAGCGCTGATCGACGCGCCGACGAGAATCAGCACGAGGGCCAGCTTCCAGTTGAAGCGAAGTCGCATTGCGATCTCCGAGAGCTGTTGATGTTTCACTTTTGTCGCCAAGCCGCGCGTCCTGTTTGAGCGCGAAGTCGTATTCGCCATTCACGTCAGAATGGCAGCGATGATCACGGCTGATTCGCATGGGATTTCGTGATGATGCAGTAGTCACCAATGATCAACATCTGAAGGATGACAGTGCCCGCGATGCCATACAGAGCAATCCTGGACAACATCGCCAGTTCGTTAGAACAGAGTCGTCGCCGCTCGATGTCGTGCGCAAACTTGGCCCTGCTGGCTCGCTTCTCCTCCCACGACATCGTTTTCCATTCAGCTTCCGTAGGGAGAAGGGGGTTGCGCTCGTCCAAAGCGCTTTCAAGCAGTATGATGGCCTGATCCATTAGCATCCGATGCGTTTCACACAGTCCCCAACTGATCGACGTACCCACAACCAAAATCACGAGGACTCTTAACTTCAGACGACAGCGCATGGTCATCTCCTAAATCAATTGCTGATTGCCCGGTTCTCGGGCGTTTCCGTTGCGGCAACATCTGTTACTTCCACGTTTTTCTTCAACACGACATCGAAATTCCCATCTGCGTCGCGCCGGAGCGTCAAGATTTGCCCGCCGCACTCGAAGCTGAACGCTTCAAGCTGCATCAGTGCCGGAAGTATCTGGTCGTGCGCGATTCCATGCTTGGCGAGGTGACGGTTGATGACATACCGCTGCCACTTCAAGCGAACTGTCATGAGGCAGTTCCTCGCTTCGGCATAGCCCCGGTAAGCCAGGGCGAGCACGTATGCGGTGCCCGCGACAGTAATCGCAATCAAACCGTATTGCGGTGCCATCATTTGCGCCTCCCTTTCATTGCGAGTTGATGTTTGCAGCGCGCCGCCGCATGGCTGGCGCTCTCTTCCTGCCGGTCCTAACCACGAATCACCTGGCCTTCGCCTTGTCGCGCATCACTCTGGCCCAGGTGCGGATGTCGAGGTTTTGATCCTTCGCTTTGCGGGCGGTCTTTTGCGCGTCGCCGAGCGCCTCGATAATGTCATCGAGCGCAAGGTCGCTTCCCGACACCGTGACGCTGACACCGTTGGGCAGAGGGCACGCGATGCGCTTGGCCCGGACCTGCGCCGTGGATTGGCTCTTCTGCTTGCGCACGCGGCGGGCAAGTTCGTCGCGGCTGATGGATACGGCCTCGGCGGCCAGTTGCCGTTGACGTTCCGGGTTTGACTCCTGGCTCAGCAGATAGGCGCGGCTGGCATCGAGCGTTCCGTCGTTGACCTGAGCCTGGAGGTCTTCGGGCAAGTCCAGCAGCGCCAGCGTGCGGCTGATGTAGCCTTCACTGACATGGAGCGTTTCCGCCAGGTGCCGGGCCGTGCAGCCCTGTTCCTTGCAGATCGACCGGAACAGCCGTGCCCGGTCGATGGCCGGCAGGTGCTGCTTGTGTTGATCGATGCACGCCTGCGAAACGAACAACTCCAGGCGGGTCGGTTCCTTGCCCAAATCCAGGGCAAGCAGTTCCTTCATCTCCACCCGCTTGGCCCCTTCGAGGCGGCAGCCGCCGTCGCACAGGATGAACCGGCCACCACGAAAGAAGCCGATGACCGGAACCTTCTGCCCGTGGGCCAGCATGTTTTGGCCCAGGCGGAGAATGTAATCCTCATCGAGCTTGGACCGTGGTTGAGAAGGGTAGTCGCACTGCGCAACCGGCACCTTGATGAGTTGAGGCAAGGTCATGTTCATCTCCTGTTTGTGCCGATGCCGGCGCGTATTTTCCACGCGGACGCCATCGGCGCTTTGCTTTGGTTGGAACCCGCGTCGCTGTCAGTTCAGGCTGGCCGCGCCCACCGTGGTCGCTGCTCAACTATTCACAACGATCCGCCAATCTCACAAGAGCTATAGCGGGGCATGGTGCCGGCCATCCGGGCCTACCCGCGCCATTGTGCGTGACGGATGGCATCCTGTCCCGGCGACAGCCCATGCCAGCGGATCGCGTCTGAAAGCTGTTCGACGCGAGAGATAGAACTGTGCGAAAATCCGCAGTGAAGCTGGGAAGAAAGCAACGGAACAAGCCGCGAGGCCACCGTGCCCGGCATACCGCCTCGGCGAAAGCTCCTGCGCCGCAATGAGGTAGAGACTTCAGCTCGTGCTGACGAACCCGCAATGCGTGCTCAGATCGGATGGGTCGTGGGCGGCAATCCCGTCCCAAAATCACATCACTCAACGGCGCTCGTTTCGCCCGTGAATGGCGCGAATAATGAAGTGCCGGACGCTTGCTGAACGCGATCAGGCCGACAATCGGAATCTCGCGGTTTCCGAGTTCTTGTCATCCTTTGCCAGGACCGTCGTGGTGCCGAGGCAGTCCATCTTGTAAAGATGCCGAGTCCCAGTTTGCACCACGAGCAGAAACAGCATCGAAATGAGCCGATTCTGGGCATAAACAATGTCAAATGTCGCGGTTTGTGCAGAAGCCATCTGCAAAGCACCCCTAAAATGAGCCGAATCGCCGCTTTGGAACGTCGCAAGCCCGGATTCGGGGCTGACGCGGGTATGAATTGATGAGGATTGTCCGTCAAGAACGCTGCTTTGGGCGCGTCGCCATCCGGGCATCCAGGTGCTTCCCGGCTTCGCGTTGCTCCGGTCCTGCGGACGGTTATCGTCCCCTCGTGCGAAATGCCGGAGGTGAATCCCCCGCGCCGTCAAGGATCGGGCCGGTGCTTGGTTAGTC
>CAYRVS010000022.1:0-25649 GCA_964427725.1 uncultured Planctomycetaceae bacterium
GCAACAGGAGAGACGACATCGCGTCCGGGGGACCGGCGTGACGTTGTGGCCCCGAGACCGGTCCGCCCCTTAACAAGCGGAGCGAGCTGTCAGATTCGGCGCGAGCGGAGTCGTCGGCAGATTGGTCGACGAACCGCCGCGGCGGATGGGATTCGAGGGTCGTGAACTTGAGGGAATCCACGGAAGGGCGCGAGAATTTGCTTCAAAGCCCCGTGAGGAAGTCTTTAGAATCGCGGGGTGTCAATCGTCCTTTCGTTCGTCGTGCATGACCGAGGCCGTCGGCCTCGCGGTACGACACCCCCTGCACATAACCGAGGATTCCTCGGGGAGTAGCCGATGTTGCAGCGCCTTGTCCGACGTGTGGGCTTGGTCGCCGTTTTGGCGTCTTGCGGAAGTGAAGCGGTCTGGTCGGCCGAACCCGGGACCACCGTCGCGGGAGAGCGGGCGCCGGTCCTGCAACGGGTCGCCGCCGATGGCATCGCCGCTCAGGCGATTCTCCTCAAGGCGAACCGGCTGACCGACGCGGTCGCCCCCCGGCGGCATGCCGTGGTGATCGACACCTCGGCGAGTCAAGTGGGCGAACATCGGCGGCACGCGATGGCCGTCCTCGACGCCTTCCTGGCCGGGCTGCCCGCCGATCATGCGGTGAAGCTGTATGCGATTGACGTCGCGCTCGAGCCGTTGTCGACCGCGTTCGCCGCTCCGGCCGATGCGATCACGAAGGCCGCCGTCGAGCAACTCGCCGGACGGGCGCCGCTGGGCGCGACGAATCTGCTCGATGGGTTGACGCAAATCGCCGAGGAACTCTCGACCGAACCCGCGTCTGTGATCTACTTGGGCGATGGCCAAGCCACCGCCGAACTGCTGTCGACCGCGAACGTCGCCGCGGTGATGGACCTCTACCGCGACCGTCAGTTGCCGCTGAGCAGCTACGCCGTGGGCCCGCAATGCAACCTGCAACTGCTCGGTTGTCTCGCTGTGCAGACCGGAGGGAACGTCCTCGTCGACACGCACGACGAAGGTCGCGATTACGCCGCGAATCAAGGTCGGCAACTCGCGCGGACCGCGACCGCAGCGGTGGTCTATCCGACGGCCGTCAAAATCGAACCGGCGACGATCGCCCTCGTTCCGAATCGGCCCCTGCCTCTGCGGACCGATCGCGAAACAATCTATCTGTCGCAAGGGACGTTGCCCGTCGACGCCCAATTGACCCTGACCGCTCCCCAGCAAACTTTCTCTTGGACGCTGGCGGATCCGCGCGAAGGGACCGAAGTCACCTTCCTGCCGGGCTACACGAGCCGGGCCGCCGCCGACCAGGGGTTGACCAACGGTCTCGCCGGCAAACAGATGCTGCTCCTCGCACAGGACGACTTCCAAACATCGCTGGCGATGATGCTTGAGGAAGGGCGGCAGGCGCTCCTCAAGCGGGACACCACGCGGGCCGCGGAATTGATCGAACAGGTCCGGCGGTTGGATGACGGGCTCATCGAAGCCAAGCAACTGGCGATCGCCACCGAGCAGATTCACGCCCGGCTGACGGCGCTTCAGACCGAAGCCCCGGAACCCGCGGCCGACGCGCCGGCCGGCACCGAAGACGCGATTCCCGAACAGACGCCGACCAATCCCGACCTGATCAACACGTTCGAGCAGGAGGCCCGCGTTCGGACGCAGAAGTTGCAGATTCAGGTCAGCAAGTCGATCGAAGCGGCTCGGGCCGCCGGGGAACCGCAGCAGGCGATCGATGAACTCAAGCGGGTCCTCACCAGCATTCAGGCGGCGATCGACATCAACCCCGAAGACCGGGCGCGGATGATCAAGCAGCTTGAAGGGGAGCTCCTCGCCTCGACCAATCGGGCCGAACGCCTCAGCCGGGCGAATTCCCGGATGCAGCAGGCCCTCGCGCAACGGGAAGCCCAGGACCGACTCTCCGAACAGATGATTCTCGACGAGGAACGCCTCGCGAACCTGATCGACCGGGTTCGGGCGCTGATGGAAGCGGGCCGGCATGGGGACGACGTGGCGTACGCCGAAGCTCAGGCGGTTTCCGACGTGGCGGTCAACCTGCGACCGGGTGACGGGACAGCCGCCGCCGCGCGGTTCGACGCCGAGGCCGCCGAGCAGTTGGTGCGGGCCTTCCGGATGCGGGCCAAGCGGGCCGACCAGTTCCTGGAGACGCTGTATCAAGTCGAACTGTCGCATGTGCCGTTCCCGGATGAACCTCCGGTGCGGTTCCCGCCGGCGAACGTCTGGAACGCGTTGTCGCAACGCCGGAAGGCCAAATACTCGTCGGTCGACTTGAAGAAAAACAGCCCGCGGGAACAGCAGATCCTGTCGGAACTGAGTCAGCGGACCGAATTGAGCTTCGCCGACACCCCCCTCACCGAGGCGGTCGACTTCCTCAAGGATTACCACAACATTCCGATCTGGATCGACGAAGCCGCGCTCCAGGAAGACGGCATCGACCCGAGTTCGCCGGTCAACATCGATCTGTCGGGCGTCACGCTTCGCAGCGGGCTGCGGTTGATGCTGGGGATCTTGGGTCTGACTTACGTGATCGAAGATGAAGTGATGAAGATCACGACGACCACGAAGGCCGAAGAAGCCCTATCGACCCGCGTCTACCCGGTCGCCGACCTCGTCATTCCGATCGTCAGCGCCCAACTCGGCGGGGGTGGTCAAGGGGCCCTCGGGGGTGGTGGTGGCGGCTTCAGTGGGGGTGGCTTCGGCCAAGGTGGTGGTGGCATCGGCGGCGGCGGCGGTGGCGGGGTTGGCGTGGGCGGCCTGGGCGGCGGCGGCTTCGGCGGCGGCTTTCCGAGCATCGCGCCGGAACCGCTCGAGACTCCCGTCGCGACCGAAAAAAAAACGAACTGAACCGCGGGTCAACCCCAATAGCGCGGACTACGCAAACTGAGCCTATGACGCCGCCGGTTCGATCCTTCGCGATCGAGCCGGCGGCGTTCGTTTCCGGGCCCTTGGTGTTCGCCGAAGAAGCTGCGGCGAACACCGCCAAGCCGCGCACCCGCACCGCGGCCCAGTGGGGGGAACTCTTGGAAACGGGGCAGTTGCCCCCCGACGAGGTGCGGTCACTGGTCAGCGACCTCTCCGCCGCCGGTCAGCATGACGAAGTCATCACGCTGATCGAACAAGCGCTGATCCATGGCGGGTCGCAGCCTTGGATGTACGAAGTCCTGGCGCTTTCGATGGAGCTTGCGGGGAGGCCCAAGGCGCAAATCGAGCGGGTGCTGTTGTCCTCGCGTGACGTCACGCCGCCGACGGTCGAATCGCTGTTGTTTCTCGCGGCGTACCTCGCGCGGTTCGAGCGGTATCCGCAGGCGCTGAAGACCTGTCGACAGGCGGCGGAACTCGCGCCCAACCGACCGGAACCCTATGTCGAGATGCTGCGGCTCGCCGAGCGGGCCAAGGATCACGACGAACAGGCGTGGGCCGCCGTGGGGGTCTTGACGACCGCCTGGGGCCCGCGGCAACTGGCATGGCGTGATCAAGCCGCCGACGCCATCACGCGGGTCCGGGCCGCGTGGAAAGCCGCGGAGAAATGGATGCGGTTGATGGAGCTCGAGGCCGCCGTCGCGCAGGCCGAGCGGGTCGATCTGCGGGTCCGACTCGAATGGTCGGGGGCGGGCGATCTCGATTTGGAGGTGATCGAACCGCGCGACGGGGTCTGCCATCGCGATCAGCCCTATTCCACCGGCGGGGGGATCTTCCTGCACGACGGCGCGGGGCCCGCAGCCGCGACCTGCTATGACGAGTATGTCTGCCCCATCGGTTGGTCGGGGGAATATCGTCTGCGGGTGCGGCATCGCTGGGGGACGATCGTCGGGAAGCGCGCGACGCTGATCATCACGCGGGGAATGGAGCCGCCCGAACGGGTCGGGGTCGCGATCTCGCAGGAGACCGCGGAGGTCCGGATCACGCTGAAAGGGGGCCGTCGCCAAGCTCCGACTGTCCCGCCGCCCCAAAGTCGACGTTCCTCGGAGCGCGGCCCCGTCCAACAGACGGTGCTCGCCCAACTGCAGCCCGCGGGGCAGGTGCTACCGGCGAATTTCGGCGGCGGTTTCGGCGGAGCGGTCGGTTATCAGCCGGTGGTCCAAGTGATCAACGAAGGGGTCTCGTTGTCGGCCCTCGCGGTCGTTTCGGGGGACCGGCGATACGTCCGGCTGACGCTGCAACCGGTCTTCAGCAACATCACCGACGTGTTCACCTTCAGCTTCGCGCGCTGAAGCTGCAAGCCGCTTGAAGACGCCTTCATGAGTCTTGGATGTATGGGCTTGGGAGTACGTTGGGCGTTGCGAGTTGGGGGACGCGCGCCGCACGAAGCGCGGCGGATGGCCATGCATCCAGCCGACGGTACTCCCGATCAGATGGAGGGTCGGGCCGATCTGAAGGAGCCTTATCGCGTGATGATTCGGTAAGGAGTCACGTTCACCCCACCGCGACCCCGCATAGGGCGTTGACGCGACGGCGGACGCGGGGCGTGGCGTTCCCGAGGGGTGACACACGGGAACTCGACAACGGTTTCGGCCGCGTGGCGTGCGGCCCAGGGCCTGTGGGACACGGTTTTGGCCGGACGTATGCGCGGCACCATGCGTTGGTGGTCGATGGGGCGCGTTCGGAGATCCGCGGCTGCGCGCCGGCGACGGCGAACCCGGGTGGAACACCCCCTGGCGCGGTGCCGAGAAACCCCTCACCGCCGGCCGAGGGGTTTTCTCCATCAAGATCGAGGTGGGCAACATCAAGCCTACAGGCCGGGCCACCCGGACCTCTGGGCCCGGTGTGGCAACTCAACCCCGCAACGGGTCGGTCTCGACTTGGCTCGCGGCGGCCTGCAATTCGGGACATCGCTCGGTCAGCAGCTCCGCGAACATCGCCATCGCGAATCGTTCCGTGGCGTCGTGCCCGGCGACAATCATCGCCTGCCCCGCTTCGCGGACCTCCAATGCGGTATGGAACCGCGTTTCCCCCGTCAACAAGACGTCGCAACCGACGTGACGCGCGTCGACCCAGAAGTCGCTCGCCGCGCCGCAGGCCACGCCCAGCGTCGTGACGACCCACGCGGGATCGCCCACGAACTGTGTCCCCGGCGCGCCCAACCGTTCACGCACCTTCATCACCAATTCGCCCAATGACAACGGCGTCGGCAACTTGCCCCAGCGGCCCGCCCCGTGATCGCCGGCTAGAAGTTCCAACGGAATCACATCAACCGCCGGTTCTTCGTACGAATGAGCCGCCCGCAACGCGGCGAGCGCCGCGGCCAACCGGGCTTTCGGACAGACGACCTCCAGCTTGAGCTCCGGCGTCTCCTCGAACCGCCCCGCCGCGCCGATCGTCGGCCGACTCGCCTCCGACCCGCGAAACGAACCCGTCCCCGCCGTCACGAAGCCGCACTGATCGTAGTCGCCGATCCGGCCGCATCCCGCCTCCCACAACCCCCGACGCACCGCGTCGAGATCACTCGCGGGGACGAACGTCACCAGCTTGTAACCCCCGCCGATCAACTTCGGCCGCAACGGACGAATCTCCGTCAACTCGAACAACTCGGCAAGTTGCTGATTGATCCCCCGCGGCGCGTTGTCCCACGCGGTATGTGGCGCATAGACGGCGATCCCCCGCCGCGCAAGCCGCGTCAGCGTTCGCCCCTCCATGGTCGCGTCGGTCAGCCGCTGCACCGGCTTGAAGAGGAGCGGGTGATGCGTCACCACCAACTGCGCGCCGACGTCACAGGCTTCCGCCGCGACCTCGGGCGTGAGGGTCAGACACGTCAAGACCCGCGTGATCTCGGCGTCGCACTCGCCCCACAACAGACCGGTGTTGTCCCAAGTTTCCGCGAGTTCGAGGGGGGCGAGCGCCTCCAGATGCGGCAGGAGTTCGCGCAACAACATCGTCGGGTTCCCGCCGGCCTCGCCTACAACCCCCGCGCCGCGAGTTGCCGCAACACATCGACCATCTCAATCGCGGCGAGGGTCGCCTCGTGCCCTTTGTTTCCGGCCTTCCCCCCGGCCCGATCGAGCGCCTGCTCCATCGACGAGCAGGTGAGGACGCCGAATGTGACCGGGATGCCGCTCGTCAGACTGGCCTGCAGGATCCCCGCCGCCATTTGGTGATTGATGTATTCGTGATGGGTCGTTTCCCCTTGGATCACCGCCCCGAGACAGATGACCGCCTGAAACTTCCCGCCCTGCGCCAGCCGCTGGGCGACGAGCGACAGCTCGAACGATCCCGGAACATGGACCACGGTCACCCCGGCGTCGGGGAGCCCATGCCGCCGCAAGGTATCGAGCGCCCCGGCGAGGAGCCGCTGCGTCACCAATTCGTTGAACCGCGACACGACGATCGCCACCCGATCGTCTCCCGCGAGCAACTTGCCTTCAATCACCTGCACGATGTCGTTCTCAGCCGAAAAGATCCGCGGCGGAATTAGGACGATTTCGGGCGTAAACCCGGCTCGACCCAACCTCGCTCGCTATTGACTTATCCTATGGTTCTACCATGCGAATCGTTCCCATGTCACCCGTGGCTGCTCCCATCGAAAGATCACGATGTGCGGCCGCAAGGGAAAAGCAGAGCCTCAGGGACCGCAAACTTGGTGATGACGCGAGCTCAAGGGGACCGAGCAAGCGGGTGTCGTCGATATGGCAACAACTTCCGCGCAGCCTCGTGATGGATTGTTATGCGCACTGACCGGATCAGCATCCGGGCGTGATCTGTGCTCGTGTCAGGCGATTCGAGTCCTGGAAACAAGCGCCAAATCTTCCGTGAGACAAGAAGTCGGACGGCCTTTGTCCCTGGTGCACGCGATCCAGCGAAAGTTCACCGCGTGGGGAGTTCCATCCAACGTGAGCGGGAGGAGGTTAACGGTCGGTGAGCGGTGACAGGCCGAACCGGCGGTGAGGCCTCCGCGGTTCTCGCACCAGGCCGGCGCGGCGGTCAGTCGGATGGCCTGCGTCTTGGAATCACCGCCGCGCGACCGGTATGCTCAAATCAACGACGTTCCTGGTCGATTCCTCTCGCCCTTCGCGCCTCGGGAGCAACCTTTCATGGCCACCACCACCGCTCGAAAGTCGCCCGCCAAGAAGTCTCTGAACGGAGCCGCCGTCGCGATCACCGCTCCGGCGATTCGTCAGACGAAACTGCTGATCGATGGTCAATGGGTCGCCGCCAAAAGCGGGAAGACCTTTCCGACCTTCAACCCGGCGACGGAGGAACGGATCGCCGATGTCGCCGAAGCGGACGCCGCCGATGTCGATCTCGCGGTGAGGGCGGCCCGCAAGGCGTTCGAGACCGGCCCGTGGTCGAAAATGGACGCCCGCGATCGGGGGCGGCTGATGTCTCGCCTCGCCGACCTCGTCGAGCAACATCTCGAGGAATTGGCGGCGCTTGAAACGCTGGACAACGGCAAGCCGATCCGCGACAGCCGCGCCGCCGACCTTCCCCTCGCGATCGACTGTCTCCGGTACTACGCCGGTTGGGCCGACAAACTGCATGGCGACACGATTCCCGTCCGCGGCAATTACTTTTGCTACACGCGACGGGAACCGGTCGGTGTCGTGGGGCAGATCATCCCCTGGAATTTCCCGCTGCTGATGGTCGCCTGGAAGTGGGGCCCGGCGCTCGCGACGGGCTGCACGATCGTGATGAAACCGGCCGAGCAGACGCCGCTGACGTGTCTGCGGATCGCGGAGCTTGCGATGGAGGCAGGCTTCCCGAAAGGGGTGATCAACGTCGTGCCGGGGTATGGCCCCACCGCCGGAGCCGCGCTGGTGAAACATCCGGGGGTCGACAAGATCGCCTTCACGGGGTCGACGGAGACGGCGCAGCACATCATGCGGGACGCCGCGCAAACGCTGAAACGGACCACGTTCGAGCTGGGGGGGAAAAGTCCCAACGTCGTCTTCGCCGACGCCGATCTCGACGCCGCGATCGCGGGGGCCGAGTTCGGGTTGTTCTTCAATCAGGGGCAATGCTGCTGCGCGGGGAGCCGGCTGTTCGTCGAGGAGTCGATTCACGACGACTTCGTCGATCGCGTGGTGAAGCGGGCCAAAGCCCGCAAGCTTGGGAATCCGCTTGATACCGCGACCACGCAAGGCCCGCAGGTCGACCAGGATCAGTTCGACAAGATTCTACGGTACATCGACCTGGGGAAACGCGAAGGGGCCACCTGCGTCACCGGCGGCAAGCGCAAAGGGCAGGTCGGGTATTACGTCGAACCGACCGTCTTCACCGACGTGCGGGATGACATGGCGATCGCCCGCGACGAAATCTTCGGCCCGGTGCTGAGCGTCCTGCCGTTCAAGTCGGTCGACGAAGTGATCGACCGCGCGAACAAGACGCATTACGGCCTCGCCGCCGCCGTCTGGACGCGCGACGTGGCGAAGGCCCACAAGATCGCCCACAGCGTGCGGGCGGGGACGGTGTGGGTCAATTGCTACGACGTCTTCGACGCCGCCGCCCCATTCGGCGGCTTCAAGCAAAGCGGCATCGGCCGCGAGTTGGGTGAAGTCGCGCTCGCGAATTACACCGAACTGAAAACGGTGACGATGGCGCTGGGTTGATGCGCCGCCGGGTGATGGCGCGGAAAGCCCAGGGACGGGTTTCCGTAGGTATCCACACAATTTGATCAGGTCAGTGATGCGGAAGCCTCAGCCCCGGAGGGGCGGCAGAGTGTAGCCCCACGCGTGAGCGTGGGGCTGTCGATCAATATCGATATGGAGCCCCGGAGGGGCGGCACTTATCGGCCAGAAAGTGTCGCCCCTCCGGGGCTCGGCCAGGCTGACTGACACGACCCCACGCTCACGCGTGGATCTATGATCTTTCGCCCCTCCGTGGCGATGTCACCAGATCACAGACAGACCAGAACTGTGCGGATCCTTGTGGAAATGCTTTCCCTGGGCTGCTTGGTATTTGCGGATTGCCCGCGCTCCGGCGCGCGGACTACGCTGGCGTTGTGCGCGATGCTCTATCCCAGCCGTGAGTCCGTCGTTTCATGAATCACTCAGTCCCCGGCCTCGGGTGGAGATCGCCATCATGGGTCTCCGCATGGATGCTCGCGTTCACCCTGGTCGGTCAATCCTGGGCCCAACCCGGTCCGTCTGACGAACGGCTCGGCGACCCCCGACAATTCTATTGGGACGCCGAGGTCTGGGGACCGACGCTGCAAATCACCTATCAAGACGGCCAAAACATCATCTGGATCGCCGATCTCGATCCGGTCACCGGGCGGATGATCCCGGAAGATGGCCGCGGGATCCGCGTCGGCGAAGGGGTTCCCTTTCTTTCGACCGACGTCTACCCCTTCACGTTGAACGGCCCGGAATGGGGCGTCAGCCGGACGGGGCTCGCCGTCTTTTACTCGCAGTTCGATGAACGGGGCATCAGTCAACTAGCCCGCTACCGAATCGCTGATCGGCGGACTGTGCGGATCACACGCGGGGGATCGGTCCATCGGACAACGGCGCTCCCCAGCCAGAACCCGGACGATGCGGAAACGGCGGTCCTCTGTTCGTACCTGGTCGGCGATCTTGTCCCGAAATTGACGTGGCGCTTCGAGTCGGAACCCCGGGCGAATCGCCCGATCCCCGTCGCGCGGTTGTCCTCGAACGGACCGCGGTGGATCGAGCACGAGTTCGCGGTCGTGACCAACGTGCCCGATGACAACGGGATCGCGCAGCTCGCCCGGTTCGACTTGCGGACCCGAGAGTTGACACCGCTTACCACCGGTCCCGGCGACAAGTTCAATCCGAGCGTCTGGTCGGCCCCCGAGTTCGCGCCGGGACGAGGTTTACTCGCGGAAGACGACTCCGTCGGGCTGGTGGTCTATCGCGAGACGCTCGATGGCTGGGAGTTCTCGCACGCGATCCCCTACCCGCTCGATCCGATCACCGAACAACCGGCGAACTTCTTCGATTCGAAGCCGTTCGTGTTTCAGGGGCGTTCTTATCTCGCGACGGCGCTCCAGCAGCCGGTCGAGCAGCCGTTTCTCACCGGCTTCAGCGACATTTATGTCTACAACCTCGCGGGGACCGCGCGCGTGCGGCTCAATCAGACCCCCGTCGGCGCGCGGAATCGCGATCCGGAGATTCTGCTCCGTCCCGACGACGTCTGGATCTACTACTTCTCGCTCGCCTTGCCCGATCTGTCGGCGATCCGGTTGGCGAAGAATTTTCTCGAGTTCCTCGAACCGATCGAATGACGCCCGGCACGTCCGTATCCAGCGGCAAGGTGGCGGCGTTCGCGCTGGCGCGGTACATCTCTGACATGGCTTGGTCTCGTGTCAGGAGTCGGCCCCATGGGGTTATTCGGCGGCAAAGATTGGAACGTCATCGCCGTCATTTTTGAGCGGCGGGATCTCTACCGCGTGAATGGGAACCGCGCGAAAGGGAGCAACGCGACCAAAACCCGCGACGGGGCCAAGACCCATGCGCGGACCATCTTCTGGGCGGTCTTCGATCAGAAGCGGGCCTTCGTCGAGGGGGAACCCGGGCCGGGGGCGAAACTGATTCCGGCCGACGTCGTCGCCAAGCTCAAACGCGAGCTGCCGCTGAACCTCACCGTGCAGAATATCCTGAAAATTCTGGAGTCGGGCGAGTTGGCGATGGCCGCCAAACCGCTCGCCTGGACCCATTATCCCAAGCCGGAAACCTTCGGCGAGGAACAACCACAGTCCTGATGGAAGCCCACCGTCCGTGAATCGTCCTCCCGCGCCCCCCGCCGATTTGCCCCCTCCCAGCGCCAAGTTGACCGAGGGCTGGCATTGCCTCCATCTCTATTACCGCGTCGACCCCGCGGCGTGGCGGCTGCTTTCTCCCGAGGACCGCGCCACCGGTCGCGAGACGGTACTGCATCTCCTCGATCCGCAACGCCCCGGCGCGCCGCAACGGCTGCAAACGTCGGTCGTCTCCGGGCACAAAGGGGATCTCGCCCTGATGATCATGGATCCCGATCCGCTGCTGATCGACGGGGTCCGGCAGGGAATCCGCCAGAGTCCGCTCGGCTCGGTCTTGGTCCCAACCTACTCGTTCGTGTCGCTCACCGAGATTTCGGAGTACGTCCCCACGATCGCGCAATATGCCGAGCGGTTGACCCACGAAGGGATGGGGCCCGATCACCCCTCCCATGCGGCCCGCGTGAAGGCCTACGAGCAGCGGCTGCCGATGATGAATCGCCAGCGGCTCTACCCCGACTTCCCCGATTGGCCCGCCACTTGCTTCTACCCGATGAACAAGGCCCGGCATCCGCTCGCGAACTGGTATACGGCCCCGTTCAGCGAACGCTCGGCCCTGATGGCCGAGCACGCCACCAGCGGGATCGCCTTCGCGGGGAAGGTGTCGCAACTCATCACGTCGTCGACGGGCCTCGACGATTGGGAGTGGGGCGTCACGCTGTGGGGGCGGACACCGCAGTATCTCAAGGACATCGTCTACACGATGCGGTTCGACACGGCGTCGGCCCGGTACGCCGAGTTCGGCCCGTTCTACGTCAGCTATGTCATGCCCCCCGCGGCCGCGTTCGAGCATCTGCTGCTGACGTAGTCGCCACCAAAAAGAGCGGGGGGACGTCAGTCCCCCCGGTGATCGCATCGATGATCGTGATGATCAGTACCGGGGGGACTCACGTCCCCCCGCTCTGGAATCGATTCCGTTACTTGAACTGATACTCTTCGTTGGTCCGATCGAAGTCGGCGCTGGCGAGATCCTGCCGGAACGCCACTTCGGTGAAGGTGTAGAACTCGATCAAGGTCGCTTCGTCGAGCTCCTCGCCGGTCGCCCCTTCGCCCGGCGACGGCCAACCGAAGTTGCGGGTGTACAGCGGCACCTTCCATTCCTTGTCGATCAGCGTGATCGACTTGCGGTAGGTCGGCGACAATTGGGCGTCGCGGTATTCAATCAGAAAGGCCGTGCACGGCCGGCCGTCGAATTCCTGATCGGCGAGTTGCTCGCATTTGGCGAGCCGCTGCTCGGCGAGATCCAAGGCGTGACATTCGAGCATCAGGTCGACCGTCCCGAGGATTCCCGCCTTGGTCACGGGATACCGCGATTCCTGCATCGCGAGGCTGCTATCGGGGCTGATCGTGAGCGCGGGCAAACGGGCCTTCCAGCCGCCGCCGTGGACGATCATCTTGCCGTCGTTTTCCCCGTCGACATACAGGACTTCACGGCCTTCATCGCCCGACAGCCAGCTCAGGTAGACGCTGAACGGGGCATGCCGGCACTTCAGGTAGATGTCCTGCTGATCCAGCAGTTCGTCGCCAACGAGCTCCTGCTTGCTGAAGACGGCGGTGTAGTCGGGCACCGAGGTGAGGAACGCCCGGCCCGCTTCGAGCAGGGCGACCTTCTGCTTGAGGGTCGCGGCGAGCTTCCCTTCCACGGTCAGTTCGGCGGGAGCCGCCGCGGCTGCCGCGGGACTGGCCGGAACGGGGGCGCTGATGCTCGCCATCGCCTGTTGAGTGGGCGCGGCCTGCAGGACGATCGCCCGCGATTTGACTTGTTGAATCCGGCTGATCCCCGAACCGGCGGGCACCGGCGGGGCTTCCAGATAGAGCAGCCCCAGCGCCCCGAAGGCGGTCAGGGTGGCCAGTCCATTGGCGCGCTGTTGACGATTCCACTTCAGCAGACGGCGGAGCCGGCGCATCATCAGGAGGACCCTCGCAGGCGGTGTCGGAGCGGTGGGGCAGAGCGCGTCAGGAAGCGAAACGGACACCGACCGCACGCGAAGCCGACCCGGCCCGGGATGGCTTCATCGGTGGAACGAGGGCGACAGCCTGACGTCTGGGATTGGTCGGCACGAAGCCGCTTGATCTACTTCGGAAGGCCCGCTTTGACCGTTTCAGCGTTTTCTCGCCCATCGGCAGACTCCGCCGCGCGGGCATCCCCGTCACAAGCGCGGCATCCCGGACGTCCCACAACCTTTTCCGGACCCGCGAGCTCGACCTGACCCGCAAAGAGTCACACGACGCGGGATCACTCCACACGGTGGGATCACACCCCGCCGCTCACAAGGAACAGATCATTCACGCGACCTATCGCCCAGTGGTTCGCGGTTCCCGAGGCGCTGACGTATGATCCTCCGATCGTCGTCCGCGACCTGGGGACGACGATCTATTGAGCGATGAGGCGACGCGATGCGGCTGGCGAAATTTCGGCGGATGGATGGGACGATCGGGGTCGGCATGTGGGACGGGGCGGTCCTCAAACCGCTCGATCTGCACCAAGTCGATCAGGTCCGCGGGTTGCAGGATATTCTGCACGCCCCCGATCCGCGCGGCCTCGCGAAGTACCTCCTCGACCCGAAAGCGACGCCGGTGTCGGTCGACGAGGTGACGCTGCTCGCGCCGATTGATCAGCAGGAGGTTTGGGCGGCCGGGGTGACCTATAAGCGGAGCCAAGTCGCGCGGATGGAGGAGTCGGAAGCGGGGGCCTCGCATTACGACAAGGTTTACACCGCGCCGCGGCCCGAAATCTTCTTCAAGGCGACCCCGACCCGCGTTTCCGGCCCCGGGGAACCACTGCGTGTCAGGGCCGACAGCCGCTGGTCGGTCCCCGAACCGGAATTGGCGCTGGTGATCTCGCCGGCGAATCGGCTGGTCGGGTTCACCGTCGGCAACGACATGTCGGCCCGCGACATCGAAGGGGAGAATCCCCTGTATCTGCCGCAGGCCAAGGTCTACAACCAATGCTGCGGTCTGGGTCCGTGCGTCTTCATTCCCGATGGTCCCCTCGATCGGGCCGGGACCGTCATCCGGTTGACCATCGCCCGCGGCGGGCAAGCCGTCTTTCATGGCGAGACCAATGTCGACCAGATGAAACGCCAGTTCGACGAACTGATCGGCTGGCTGACCAAAGAGAACGACATTCCCCAAGGGGCGTTCCTGCTGACGGGGACCGGCATCGTCCCCCCCGATGACTTCACGCTGCAGGACGGGGACGCCGTGTCGATCGAGATCACGGGGATCGGCACGCTGACGAATCCCATCGTCAAGCGGGGGTAATGGCCCCCGGGACCACCCGCCTGCCAAGCCCGATCGAATCCGTTAGGATGCCCCTCGCGCATGCCTCTCCGGCGTGCCGCCGTTCGTGTTCCGCCTTGCCGATGGATGGCCGTATGCCCGCGACGTATGTGATTGGAATCGACCTGGGGACGACGAATTCGGCCCTGGCGTATGCCGCGCTCGATGCCGAACGCCCCGACGTCAAAATCCTGCCGATTCCGCAACTGGTGGCTCCCAGCACGGTTGAGCCGCGACCCCTGCTGCCGTCGTTCCTGTATCTCGGCTCCAAAGGGGAAGGGACAACGAAAGCGTATGATCTTCCGTGGGCCACCGGTCGCGATTACGGCGTCGGTGAGTTCGCGCGACGGCAATCGGCCGATCTCCCCGATCGCACCGTCGGCGCGGCGAAGTCGTGGCTGGCGCACAGCAAGGTCGATCGGCATCAGGCGATTCTCCCTTGGGGAGCGGGCGACGATGTCCCCAAAGTCTCCCCCGTCACGGCGGCCCGGCGGTACCTTGAACATGTGATCGCGGCGTGGACGCAGGCCATGCCGCAGGCGCCGCTCAGCGAACAGCAGGTGATTTTGACGGTGCCGGCGTCGTTCGATGCCTCCGCCCGCGAATTGACCCGGGAAGCGGCCCTCGCCGCCGGTCTCCCCGATACGCTCGTGCTCCTCGAAGAGCCGCAGGCCGCGGTCTATGCGTGGCTGACCGCGATGGGGGATCGCTGGCGGAAGGCGCTCAAGGTCGGCGAGACGCTCCTCGTCTGCGACGTCGGCGGGGGGACGACCGACCTGTCGCTGATCGGGGTCGCGGAGGAAGGGGGCGAACTCGTCCTTAGGCGGATCGCGGTCGGCAGTCACCTGCTGGTCGGCGGCGACAACATGGACCTGCTCCTCGCCCATCATGTCGCCGGGCTCTTCGCCAAGAAAGGGGTCCAACTCGATCCGTGGCAATCGGTCTCGCTATGGCATAGCTGCCGGCAGGCCAAGGAAACCTTGCTCGCGGCGGACGGTCCCAAGAAGCATCCGATTTCGGTCCTCGGTCGCGGCAGCAAACTGATCGGGGGCACGGTGACGGTCGAGGTCGAGCGGACCGGCGTCGCCGAGTTGTTGACCCAAGGCTTCTTCCCGACCTGCGCGCTCACCGACGCCCCGCAACGCCCGCGGATGTCGGGCTTTCAGGAGCTCGGACTTCCCTACGAAGCCGACACCGCGATCACCCGGCACATCGCGGCCTTTCTGCGGAATCACGGGACCGAGGGCGCGCCGATCCGACCGACGCACGTCTTGTTCAACGGAGGGGTCTTCAAGGGGGCCGCGCTGCAAGCCCATTTGATGCAGGTGTTGGGGAGCTGGTTCGACGACGGGCCGGCTCCGGCGGTCCTCACCGGCGAGCACGATCTCGACCATGCGGTGGCCCGCGGCGCGACGACTTACGGGTGGGCCAAGGTCCGCGGCGGCGTGCGGATTCGCGGCGGCACCGCCCGATCGTATTACGTCGGCATCGAAACGGCGGGACTCGCGATCCCCGGCGCGCCGCGGCCGTTGCGTGCCCTCTGCGTCGTCCCCTTCGGTATGGAGGAAGGAACCGAACTCGACGTCCCGTCCGACCCGATCGGCCTCATCGTCGGCCAGCCGGCCCATTTCCGGTTCTTCAGTTCCTCGGTCCGCAAAGAGGACCAACCCGGCTCGCGGTTGACCGCCTGGACGCCGGAGGAGCTCGCCGAGACCGATTCGCTCGAAGCGACCCTGCCCAAGGACGACGCCGAGGAGGAACACTACGTCCCCGTGACGTTCCACACCAAGCTGACCGAGTTGGGGCTCTTAGAACTGTGGTGCGTGAGCACCCGGGGCGAAGGCCGCTGGAAGCTCGAATTCAGCGTCCGCGACGACGCGGAGTGAGCGGACTTGGCGTCGATCGGCGGCAGGCATGGACCACGATGTCGCCCCTTGCGGTCACCCACCGATCGACATGAGAATGCCGTTCGTCCCGTCGTGAACCGCAGGTAGTCACCGACCGTCATCCCCGCCTCAAGGGATCTCGTCATGGGACCGCGCCCCTCCGCCGACTCGCTGGATTCACTGCTCGACGAGTTGCTGACCTTGGGCTATTTCTACAACGCCAACGAGCGTGGGAGATTGCCCGCGTGGATCGCGCGGGCGGAAACGGAATGGCCGGCCGGCGGGAAACAGGCGGAAATCGGCATCGAGCTTTTGAGCGAGTTGCGGCACTGCCGGTTGACTTTGCTGGAAGATTCCGACGGCGCGGGGTGGTTTTATGTCACGCTGATCGACGACCAAACGCCCGGGTTGTCCGAACTCTGGGGGGAACAGACCCGTCGCACGCTGTTCGAGCAGCAGCAACGGCCGAATCACCCCACGCCGATTTACGCCTGGTACTACGATCGTTTCCTCCCTTGGTTCTGGCGGTCGATCAAGGAGGAATACGCCAACCCCAACTGGCCCAAGCTGTGCCTCACACGCCTGCGTCCGCCGGCGGCGGCCCAATTCGTCTGGCTGGTGCGCTACCAGCACAAGCGACAAGGGCTGTCGCAAACCGCCCGGCGGGAACTGGATGCCGTCCTTAGTGAGTGCCGCGCGATGGGATCGATCCCCGATCTGGCCGCGATGGCGCGCGACCTCGAGGCGGCGCTCGCCGCAAGCGGGGAGGTCACTGACGCCTGGCTGACTTGGTGCCGCGATCTGCTGGCCCCTCATGTGGCCGAAGTCGAGGACGGGGCGATCATCTCGGCCGCTTATCTCCGGCCGCAGCCGATCCCTCCCGGCGAACTAACGCGGCTGGAGACGGTGATCGCCGACGGGCGATCCTGGGAGCCATCCAACCATGCGGCGGCCTCGGTGAAGTCGTGGCTGGCGCATCTGATGTCCAAGAAATGCGAAGCCTCGCCGGGCGCGGTGGTCAACCACCTGATCACGCGCCTGGCCGTCGCCCGAGGGTATCGAGACGCTTGCGGAGAACTGCGTTTGGTGAGCTATCGCACGCCGCAGGGGGCGTTCTCGAAACACATCGATTCGCTGGAAAGGATCCTGCGACATGCCTTGATGAAGAAACTCGCGTTCACCCCCGAGGAATTCGCGGAGTTTCTCGCGTTGCTGCCGGTGTTGAACTCGCTGAGCCACAGGTTGTTTGAGTCGGTGGCCAAGCTTACCGAGCGTTTTGCCGAAACCCACCCCCTCACCCTCGCCTGGCAGTCGCAGCTTGCGGCGTTTTACGACCAACCCGCTTGGCGCGACAGCGACGATCTCCGCAAGGGGGCGAAACTCTGGCTGGCCATCAACGATCGCTCCGCGAAGACCCCGGATGCCGTTCCGTAGGACGGGTTCCAACAGCCGCCTAATCGAACCATAGAGGGCAGCCAGACTTAGAGATCCATTTGGAGTCGAAGCCCGGCCACCAAGGCATCGAGATGGATGCCCGAGGGGCTGCGGATGTACTGCAAGTCGGGTTGCAGACTGGCGCGCGGAGTCAGTTCCGCTCGGTAGAACCACTCATCGACGAGTTCGCGACCCGTCCCACCCTGAAACCATCGCGCCCCGGAAAATCCGAGTCGCAGCACACCCCGGTCATGATTCGGCAAGAGTCGCCTTTCGATCAAGCCGATCATCGCGGTGGTGCCGATCGACTCCTCGAAGCGTTCGCCCTCATGGAACCGGGGATAGCAGGCGGCGAAGGCGATGAGACCCTGCGGTTCCGCCCGCCCTTGATGCAGCCCCAACGTGTTGTATTACGGCAAGCCACCCTGGTTGTCGTCCGAAGCCCGGCCCGTGGAACCGGCCCTCCGGGGACTCCGGCCGCGCATCGTTCCCCCGTCATTGGTAGACTCCCGGGAGCCCGTCCGGCGAGCGTCGCGCCGGCGAACATTCTCGCATCTCCCCACGTGACCGGAGCACCAACCGATGACGCCCCAGGAAACCGCCGAGCAACTGGGTTTGGTCTTTACGAAGCAGGACCCGGGGTATCTCAATCTCTGCGCGCGGGCGGGTCAGCTTCTCTTCACGTCAGGTCATGTCAGCACGTTGAAGGGAAAACTCGGGGCGGGCGTCACCGTCGAAGAGGGATATCAAGCGGCCCGCGACTGCGCGGTCAAGATCCTCAATTCGGTCTGGAACACCCACGGCACCTTGAACGGGTTGCGGGTGGTCAAACTGCTGGGCTGCGTCAACTCGACCCTCGATTTCACCGACCAGCATCTGGTGATCAACGGCGCCTCGGACCTGCTGCACCAGATCTACGGCAAATCCGAAGCCGGCTACCACGCCCGCAGCGCCGTCGGCTTCGCCCAACTCCCCACCGGCGTCGCCGTCGAAATTGAAGCGATCTTCGAAGTGACCGCGTGATCGTCTTCTCGGGTGACCGGTTCGCGAACCCCTTGCGGATGTAGACCTGATCGCGCTCCACGACCCATCGCTCCTGTCGATGGTTTCGATCGACGCTTCGCACAAACCGAACAATTCGCGAGTCAACGACTTCGATTTTCGCGCACCAATCGCGCGGACCCTGCGTAGCATTCCGCAACGACTTCACGACTCGTTTCGGAGAAACACGCATGTCTCGCTTACGGACCAGGATGACGTTCGGACTGTTGGCGCTCGGAGCCGCCCTGGGGATCACAACTCCGTCAACCGCCGCCGATGTGGTGGATCGGGCCGGATTCTTCTCGCCCGAGAAGGTCGCCGCCGCCAAAGCCGAATTGAGTGCGTTGCAGGCGAAAACCGGGTGGAGCTTGCAGGTGGAGACGTTCCCCACACTGCCCGCTGACCAGGAAGCCAAGTTCGCCAAGCTGACCAAGGCGGAACAAAGTGCGTTTTACGGGCGTTGGCTGCGCGATGTGGCGACATCGACCCAGGCGACCGGAGTCGTGGTTTTAATCTGCCGTGAACCGGCGCATCTCGAAGTCGGGACCAGCCAGGCCCTCAAGGGAGCGGGATACTCCGCCGCGTCGCGGCAGGCCCTCTCGACAACCTTGCTGACCCACTTCCGCGCCAAGGAATACGACCAAGGACTCGCCGCGGTGACGAGTTTGGTGACGGAACAGTTGACCGCTCTGAAGGGAGCCAAACCGTCCGCGACGCCGGTGGCTCAGCAGACTACGGTGAAGGAGACGACTCCGCCGGTGACCAGCGACGCGCTCCTTCCCACCGCCGGTGGTGCGGCGGCGGCCGGTGATCTTGGGGACATGAGTGGCTCGATCCTCAGTTGGGTGATCCTCGGTGCCGTCGTGCTTGGCGGGATCATGCTGATTTCGCTGGTCCTACGGGCGCTGACCGGTGGGATGGGAGCGGGGATGGGGGGCGGGATCTTCGGCGGCCTCCTGGCGGGTCTGGGGGGCGCGATGATGGGGTCGTGGTTGTACGACCAATTCGCCGGCAACCAGGCCTGGGGAGGCGAGTCGACGACGGGGACCGACGCCGGTGCGGCTGATGCCGGCGCCGCCGATCCAGGCTGGGACACCTCCGGTGGTGACTTCGGGGGCGGGGATTTTGGCGGGGGCGACTTCAGCGGCGGCGATTTCTGATCGCAATAGTCCTGGATCGAAGACGCCCAACGACGACCGCCCCGCAGTTGGGTGGTCGTCGCATTGGATGGCGCTGGGATTAAGGGGCCGGGGCAGGTGCCCCGGCCTATGTCTGAGGGCCGGGGTGGATGCCCCGGCCTGTGTCTGAGTGTGCATGCGATCGGGATGGCCGTTGTCACGTTCGGCAGGCAGGCTCCTACGATCGCTCCCATAGCGAGGGGCACCCGCCCCTCGCGCGGGTCCAAACCGACAGACAGCAAGGTCACGCGGCCGGGGCGGGTGCCCCGGCCTATTTTGTTGATCGGAGGTCGACTCAAGAAGAGCCGTCCGACCACCTACCGAGCCGCTCGCTGCCGGTCTGTGGGCTTTCCGCGACGCGGCATTTCCGGAACCGTAGACTGGCATCGCGACCCGCGACGGGAGTAGGCTGTCGGCACGTCGTGCTCCCTCTCTTTGATCACTCCCGTGAAGGAACCCCGTCGATGGCGCGCCCCGTGACCCTCTTCACCGGCCAATGGGCCGATCTGAAGCTCGAAGAGCTGTGCAAGAAGGCCAAGGACTTCGGCTACGACGGTTTGGAACTGGCGTGCTGGGGCGATCACTTCGAGGTCGACAAGGCCCTCTCCGACGACGGTTACTGCGCCCGCAAACGCGAACTCCTCGATCGTTACGACCTGAAGTGCTTCGCGATCTCGAATCACCTCGTCGGACAGGCGGTCCTCGACAACATCGACGCCCGGCATAAGACGATCCTGCCGCCTTATGTCTGGGGCGACGGGAATCCCGCGAAGGTCAACGAGCGGGCGATCGAAGAGATGAAAAACACCGCCCGCGCGGCGAAGAAGCTCGGCGTCGGCGTGGTCAACGGCTTCACCGGTTCCAGCATCTGGCATCTGATCTACGACTTCCCCCCCACGCCGAAGTCGATGATCGACGCCGGCTTCAAACTCCTCGCCGACCGCTGGAATCCGATCCTTGACGTGTTCCAGGAATGCGGGGTGAAGTTCGCGCTCGAGGTCCATCCGACCGAGATCGCCTTCGACATCTACTCCGCCGAGCGGGCCCTCGCGGCGCTCGATCAGCGGGAGGAGTTCGGCTTCAACTTCGACCCCAGCCATTTGATTTGGCAAGGGGTCGACCCGGTCGAGTTTATCCGCGCGTTCCCGAACCGCATCTATCATGTCCATATGAAGGATGCGAAGGTCACGCTCAACGGCAAGACGGGGATCCTCGCCAGCCATCTGTCGTTCGGCGACCCGCGGCGCGGGTGGGATTTCCGCAGCGTCGGCCGCGGCGGAGTCGTTTTCGAGGACATCATCCGCGCCCTCAACGCCTGCCAATACTCCGGGCCGTTGTCGATCGAATGGGAAGACAGCGGGATGGAGCGGGAACACGGGGCCCGCGAAGCGTGTCAGTACGTCAAGAACGTCGACTTCAAGCCCTCGAACCGCGCCTTCGACGCCGCGTTCGGCGATTGAACTTGTGATGCCGACAGGTCTGGATGCATGGGGCCCGGGGGAAGTGTTCCCCTGGGCCTCTGTTGTTTCACCGGCCCTGCCAGACGCGGCGTTGCTGGGTCCCCTGCCCCGCGGCGACGCCGGACCACGTCGGATTTCGCCGCCAGCCGGTTTGAGCGGCGGTTGTTTGCTGGCTCGCGAAAAAGGCGAGCTGATCGGCGGAGGTCCATTCCCCCACGAACTCCGGTTCATACAACGGGATCCCCAGGCACCACTTGATCCCTTGGGCCGCCCACAAAATCACGATCAACGCCAACCCCAAGACCACCGCGAGGACCGGCACGAACGGACCTAAGGCGAAGAACCGCTCGCTCGCCGCATAGAGGGGCTTCCAGGCGCAGAGCACCAGCAGGGTTCCAGCGCTGAGGAACGGTCCATAGGGAATCTCGCGATGTCGACTGAAGGGGATCGTCGCGACCACCAGGACCAGCGCCGTCAGGGGGGCGAGGAAAAAGATGATCAGCGTCGGCTGCCAGCCGAGGAAACTCCCGATCATCGCCATTAAGGTGACGTCGCCGAAGCCCATCGCCTCCCGGCGAAAGACCCACTGTCCGACGATCCGCACGAACCAGATCACTCCGCCACCCACGACGAAACCCGCCGCACTCACCGCGAGTCGATGGAGCAATGGTTGGGCAGCGCACCACGCCGGCACCGTCACCTGGGTCCACCACGGCGGAGCGCCTTCCGTGGCGGTCAACCCCTCCCACAAGAGCGCGACCAACGCGGGTTGCTGAGTCCAAACCGGGACCAAGGCGAACGTTCCCAACAAGCCTCCGACGAACCCGATCACCATCCCCGGCACCGTGACCGCATCGGGGATGATCCGCAGATCGAGATCGATCAGCGACGCCAGGAGCAACAACTCGGCGAGCACGAGGTAGTACAGGTACTGCGCCTGCAGTCGCCAGACGACATGGTCATGATGTTGAACGCTCGCCAACGGATGCTCGGGAAGGATCAACCCGCTGTCGCTCGCCGCCGCTTGAAACCCAACCGGCACGATGACGACGTAAAGGCCGACGAACAGCACTCCGTTGAGAAACTCGATCAGGGGATACCGCCACGAAATCGGTTGCCGACAAGCCCGACAACGGCCGCGCAGCGATAACCAACCGAAGATCGGGATGTTGTCGATCGCCCAGATGCGGGTCAGACAGAACGGACACGCCGACGGCGGATCGATCACCCCCCGCCAGGCTCCCCGAATGTCGTCGCGGCGCGGGAGGCGATAGACGCAGACGTTAAGGAAACTGCCGACGCAGGCCCCCACGCAGAAGAGCACGGTCCACACAAACCCGGCGGGCAAATCCCAGGGGATCACGCGGAGGCTCCCGAAGCGACCAGCGGGCGAGGCAGCGCCGCGAGTATCTCGTCGACGATTTCCGCGATCGTCCGGTCGACCGTCGAGACGCTGATGGTCGCCGCTTCCCGATACAGCGGTTCACGCCGCGCCAGAACGGCGGCGATCTCATCGATCGCGTTCCCGCCCGTCAACGCCGGGCGCTGTCCGGCAGTCGCGTCATCGGCCCCCAGCCGCCGAGCCAACGTCGCGACGTCGGACTGCAACCACACAACCGGGCCCGCCGCGCGCAAATCGCGTCGCGTGTCGGCATTAAGGATCGCCCCACCCCCGGCGGCCAGGACCAACTTGTCTCGGGCGAGTAATGTCACCAACGTCTCCCGCTCCAGCCGGCGAAACTCCGGTTCGCCATCGGTCGCGAAGATCTCGGCGATCGACCGCCCGGCCCGCGCCACCACCTCCCGATCGGCATCGACCCACGCCCACTCCAACCGCGCCGCCAACTCGGGAGCGACCGAGCTTTTCCCGGTGCCGCGGTAACCAATCAAAGTGATGAACATGAAACCGCCGCCAAAATCCGAAACCGCCGCGCGCCAATTCTCGACATCAGGCCCCCCGGAGGACGCGAACATGCCGGTCCGTGACGGCCGCTCAGCTTAGCGGGTCTGCCTGGCTGATACAGCCCAGACAGCATCGCGGCGTTCGTTCAGCGAAGTGCTCGTCATGGACCGATCTGGCTGATGGGTTCGCATCAGCTCCACCCTGGGATTGGGGCGTGCCGCGACCCAACGGCCTTCCGCGGCGGGATGAGACGACGGAACGGCGTGAGCCCTACGGGAGACCAGGTGGGACAACCCTGCCGCTTTTTGCAGCGATAGCGACGTCACCCGAGAGCGCTCGACCTCATCCGGCTTTGCACTTCGGGGCCTTGGCGGCAAGAATCCATCAACGAACATCCCTTGACCATCATGAAGCCCCCTCCGGGATCCGCCCCATGTCGAATGACACACGTATCGTCGCTTACCTCCTTGTCTTTGGAGCCGCGTTCCCGGGTTTGACCCATGCGGCAGTGGTCTATGAACAACTTCCCGAGTTCGCCCCGACGATTCATGAGGCGGGAACGCCGACGGGGCCCGCGGTCGATTTCACGGCGGGGCCGAATCCTCAGTGGATTTGGGGCTCCGACAACGATCGCGCGTATGTCCTGCGGACGACGTTCAGCGGTCCCGCGACCGCCGCCCGACTCCGCTTCAGCACCGACAACTCAGGCGACGCCTACCTCAACGGCGTGAAAGTCGGCGGCGGTGACGACTGGAATCAAGCCGTCGAAGTCGACGTCACCAAACACCTCAAAGACGGTGAGAACGAGCTCCGGCTCGAAGTCCGCAACGCGGGGGGTGTCGCCGCCGCCGTCGCCAAACTGGTCCTGACGCGTCCCGATGGGAAGCTCGATTACATCGTCACCGGAGAAGCCTGGACCGCCGCCGAAACCCGTGACGGCCCGGCCGTGAAGGTCAGCCTCCGCGGCAAACATGGCGACGGCCCGTGGGGCGCGGTCCTGCATGCGAGCGAATCCTCCTCGCGCGGGTTGTTCGAGGTCCCCGCCGGCTTCCGTGTCGAGCGGCTCTATACCGTCCCCAAGGAACAACTCGGCTCGTGGGTCTGCCTGACGACCGACGACCGCGGACGGTTGCTCGTGAGTGATCAGGAGGGCAAAGGGCTCTGCCGCATCACCCCCAGCCCGCTCGGCACGACCGAACCGACCAAGGTCGAACACCTCGACGTCAAAATCTCCGCCGCGCAGGGGATGCTGTACGCGTTCGGCAGCCTCTATCTCTCGGTCAACGGCGGCCCGGGGAGCGGCTTGTACCGCGTTCGCGACACCAACGGCGATGACCAATTCGACGAAGTCACCAAGCTGCGTGACTTCCGCGGCGGCGGCGAACACGGCCCCCACGCCCTCGTCTTGTCTCCCGATGGGCAGTCGATCTATGTCGCCTGCGGCAATCACACGTTGCCGCCGTTCAATCCGGGCGATGAACGGACCGACCCGCGCCTTTCGAGCCGCATTCCGACCAACTGGGCCGAGGATCATTTGCTGCCGCGCCAGTGGGACGCGAACGGGCATGCGCGCGGCATTCTCGCCCCCGGCGGGTGGGTCGCGAAGACCGATCCGAACGGGGAGACCTGGGAACTCGTCAGCATCGGGTATCGCAACCAGTACGATATGGCCTTCAACGGCGACGGCGAACTCTTCGTCTACGATGCCGACATGGAATGGGATATGGGTTCCCCGTGGTATCGCCCCACGCGGGTCAATCACGCCACCAGCGGCAGCGAACTGGGTTGGCGCAGTGGGACCGGCAAATGGCCGAACTACTATCAGGACAGTCTCCCCGAGGCGGTCAACATCGGCCCCGGATCCCCGGTCGGCGTCACGTTCGGCTATGGGACCAGGTTCCCGGCGAAGTATCAGCGGGCCTTGTATCTCTGCGACTGGACCTTCGGGACGATGTACGCGATTCATCTCACGCCGGAAGGTTCGACGTATCGCGGGCAGAAGGAGGAATTCGTCGCGCGGACGCCGTTGCCGTTGACCGATGTCACCGTCGGGCAGGACGGCGCGCTCTACTTCACCGTCGGCGGTCGCGGCACGCAGTCTGAACTCTATCGCGTGACTTATGCCGGGTCGGAATCGACCACTCAGGTCGAAACCACGACCACTGCCGGAACCGAACTCCGCGCCCTGCGACGTGAACTTGAAGCCTTCCATCAACCCCTTGAGGAACCGGACCAAGCGATCGCACAAGCCCTGCCGCGACTGGGGCATCCCGATCGCTTTATCCGCTACGCGGCCCGGATCGCGCTGGAACATCAGCCGTCGGCGTTGTGGCAAGACCGCGCCCTCGCGACGACCGATCCGCACGCCCTGATCACCGCCGTTATCGGCTTGGCCCGCCAAGGCACCACCGAAACGCAGCCGAAACTCCTCGCGGCCTTGGATCGTCTGTCGTGGGAGCGGCTCTCCGAAGAACAGCGGCTGGGACTGCTGCGGGCCTATCAACTCGTCTTCACGCGGACCGGTCCGCCCACGGAGGTTGACCGCGAACGGCTCGCCGCCAGCTTCGATCCGCGTTTCCCCTCGCAGGTCTCCTCGATTGATCGCGAACTGATCAACCTGCTGGTCTATCTTCAGTCACCGACGATCGCCGCGAAGGGGGTCGCGCTCCTGGACGGTCCCGACGTCGCCAACCTCGATCCGTTCGGCGGACTCCTCGATCGGAATAAGGG
>CAYRVS010000022.1:25659-44588 GCA_964427725.1 uncultured Planctomycetaceae bacterium
GGGCTACGGCGGCAGCATCGCCTCGATGCTCGCCAACCAACCCGATCAACAGAAGATTCACTACGCCTTCGCGCTCCGGAATCTCAAGGCCGGCTGGACCCCCGAACTTCGCAAAGCGTACTTCGGCTTCCTCACCCGCGCGGGGTCTTGGAGCGGCGGGGCGAGTTTCCAAGGCTTCCTGCGAAACATCGACCGCGACGCCTTTGAAAACGCCACCGAAGCCGAACGGCTGCAGATCGAAGCCCTCGGCGCGCGGCAGCCTTACAAAGCGCCGGAACTCCCCAAGCCGGTTGGTCCCGGTCGCGATTGGACCCTCGATGCCGTGCTCGCCGCCGCGCAAGACGGGCTGATGCGTGGCCGCGATTTCAAGAACGGCGAGAAGATGTTCGCCGCGTCGCGCTGCGTCCTCTGTCATCGTTTCGCGGGGGACGGCGGCGCGACCGGTCCCGATCTCACCCAACTCGCCGGCCGGTTCAATCCGAAGGATCTCACCGAAGCGATCCTCGACCCCAACAAGGTCATCTCGGATCAATATCGGGCGAGCATCGTCGTCACCACGGCGGGGAAGTCGTACACGGGGAAAATCGTCAGCGAAACGGCGGAGACGATCCTGATCGTCACGAACCCGGAAGACTCGACCGCCGTCGCCGAGGTCCAGAAGTCCGAGATCGAAGAGTTGACCCCGTCCCCGGTCTCGCTGATGCCGAAGGATCTCCTCAAGTCGCTCAATGAAGCGGAAGTCCTTGACCTGCTCGCTTATCTCCTGTCCCGCGGCAACCCGGGCGATGCGATGTTCCGGAAGTGACCGGTGGGTGGTGATCTCCATCTTGTGTGAATGAAGCTCCGGGGACGCTTTTCCTGGGCTTCCGTCCGGCACAGTCCCGCCATGTCCACAAATTCGCGCGGTAACATTCCTCCGCGGTCCGACAATGATTCATAGCCCCCCCCTCATGACCTGTCATGTCTGGATGGGTGAGAAGGTCAACCTGTTGCGGGGAACTCGACCGATGCGCGGCTGCCTGTTCTGGACCTGGTGTTGTCTGACCGGATCACTCTTCGCCGCCGAGCCGCCGACCTATCGGTTTCCCGCCGATCCATCGGTGATCGATGCGAAACGCGAACTTGGCGCGAAGGGGGATGGCGTCGCCGACGACACCGCCGCGCTGCAGCGCGGGCTTGATCTCAGTTGCGGGATGGATGGCCAACCCAGCCGCATCCTCTATCTCCCCAACGGAAACTACCGCGTCACGGAGTCTTTGATCGCAAAGGTCGCGATCGGCCCTTGGGTCTACGGCGAATCACGCGACGGGGTCGTCATTAAGCTCGATGACGCGGTCCCCGGGGTGACCGCCGTCCTGCGGACTCATCCCAATGAAACCGGCCCGACCTCCGCCGACTGGTTCATGCGGAACCTGCGGAACTTCACGATCGATGTCGGCCGGAACCCCGAGACGGACGGCATTCGCTACTACGCCACCAACACCGGCATCCTGCAGAACGTGCGAGTCATCGGGCATGGCAAGGTGGGGGTCAATGGCGGATTCCTCGATCAAAGCGGCCCGAACCTCGTGCAGGACGTCGAGATCGACGGCTTCGAGACCGGTCTGCTCTCCCAATGGATTTGGGGACAGACGTTGTCCCGCGTCACCATCCGCAACTGCCGGCAGGTGGGGGTCGCGGTCTCCGCGAATTGCGTCGCGATCGAAGACCTGACCGTCGAGAACACGCCGCTCGCCCTCGACAACCGCATGCCGAACGACTGGGGTCATTGGGCCGGTGTCGTCGCGTTGATCGGCGGGCGGTTTAGCGGCGGATCGCCCGAACAGCCCGCGATCCGCAACGCCGGCAGGCTGTATGCCCGCGACGTCACCGCCACCGGCTTCAAGACGACTTACGAAGGGCTGCTCCCGATCAGCTCCGACTCACCCGATCAAGCCGAAGTCCTCGCCGAGGACGCCCGCCGCTTGTTCGACGACGCCCCGCCATCCGCCCTGAAGCTCCCGATCCGCCCCGAACCGACCTTTCCTTGGGAGACCGACCCCACGCAATGGGTCTGCGCGAACGATCATGGCGCGATCCCCGGCGACAATCAGGACGACACCGCCGCCTTCCAACGGGCGATCGACGTCGCCGCCGCCGCCGGCAAAACCGTCGTCTACTTCCGCGGCATCGGCGGAGGCGATCCCAACTGGTACAACGTCTCGGGCGAAGTCCAAGTCCACGGCTCGGTGCGGCACATCCTCGGACTCGGCTTCGGTCGCATTCTGGGTGAGGAGACCGTCGGGAAATTCGTCGTCGATGACCGCTCGGCCCCGCTGGTGAAGTTCCAGCACATCGATTCGTTCGGCGGCCCGCCGGTCGTCGTCGAGAACCGGTCCCGCGAGTCGACGATGATCGTCGAAAGCTGCGGGGTCCGGATTCATGGTGCGGGACAAGGGGACATCTTCGTGACCGATTGCCCCGCGTCGCTCAACCTCACCACGCCCGGCCAGCACCTGTGGGCGCGGCATCTCAATCCCGAAGGGACCACCGACGAAGCCCTCGTCGACAATCAAGGGGCCAAACTGTGGGTCCTGGGGATGAAGTCGGAAGGGAAAGGAATCCGCGTGCGGACCCGCGCGGGCGGGGCGACCGAAGTCTACGGCGTCTTCATGTACAGCCCGGGCCTCGCCGAGGACGACCGCCGGCCGATGTTCGACATCGACCACGCCTCGCTGACGATCGCGGGGATCCGCGAAATCTGCTTTGGCGGCAGCGCTTACCACGTGAAGGTCCGGGAACGCCGCGGCGACGAGACCCGCGAATGGGCCGAAGGCCGCGACGGCGGCTGGATCGGCTGGTCGCTGTACAGCGGGTGGGATGGGCAGCCGACAAGGTAAGTTGGTCGGCCCCGTCGGACCTCGATTGGGGCCCACGGCGCGGAGGCTCGGTAAGCTCGCGAAGCACAAACCACGGCGACCGTCGGAGATCCGGAAATTGCCGCCCGGATCGCGCGGCACAACGCAGTCTTCCGGATGCGGTTGGAGATCGCCCTCCGACCCCGGGAAACGCGAGGCTGCGCGCCGTCACCGAAGCCGTGGGTCGTCGAGCGCGCGTTCGCTTGGCCGGGACGGACAAGAAGAAACAGCCAAGAGTGCGAGCACCGCACCGAATCCCGTCGCTCGATCCCCATGTCTCGCCCCTTCAGCCTCACCGCAAACCGAATCCATGTCGGAGGCCCTCCCCCTCGCGAGCCTCCGGTTGAGCTTCCATACGCTCTGTCGATGAACGATCAGACGCCCGTCAGGCTCTTCGAGCGCCTGATGCGCTGGACGGCTCACTTGCCCCGACTTACGCTGCAGTCGGCAATCTCCCCGATCGCACCGTTCCCGTTGAAGTGGTTCCCGCAGGATCGCCCATGTCGCGCGTCATTGTTCGTCCCGATCGCCTCGATCTCGACAGCCCGGGTCGCCGCGATTACTGGCTCGCCCTCGAACACGACAGCATCTGGGGTGACCACCTGCTCCCCCTCACCGTTTGGGTCGGCCCCGAAGCGAAACCCGATCAGGGGCTCGTCGCCTTCGGCTCGAATCATGGCAACGAATATGAAGGCCCCGTCGCCCTGAAACATCTGCTCCACGAAATCCGCCTCGAAGACGTCCGCGGCCGGATCATCCTCATCCCGGTCCTGAACCCGTCGGCCTTCCGCGCCGGCACCCGCGAAAGCCGCCCCGACGACGGCGTGAACCTCAATCGCGCCTTCGTCGACGGAGCCGGCGTCCACCCGGCCTTATCCGGCATCACCCATCGCATCGCCGCCTTCGTCCGCCAACACATCTGGCCGCGAGTCCATGTGGTCCTCGATCTCCACTCCGGCGGCAACGTCGCCCGCTTCGCGATCTGCGCCAACTACCATCATGTGGAAGATCCCGTCCTCGCCGCCAAGATCGAACGGACCGCTCGCTGGTTCGGCACCCCCGCCCTGATGGTCTACCAGAACCTCACCCCCGGCCTGTTGCCCAGCGAAGCGGAACGATTGGGAAAGATCACCGTCGGGACGGAACTCGGCTGGGGCTGCGCGGTCAATCCCGACGGCGTGAAGTATGGCCGCCAGGGGGTCCTTGCGGCCGCGATTCATGAAGGCCAGCTTCAGGGGACCATCGCCCCCATCGCCCATCACGCCGCCGGGACGCAGGTGAAGCTCGAAATGGTCGACCGCGACTGCTTCACCGTCGCCCCGTTCGACGGCCATTACGAAGCGGTGTTGGAATGCGGCACGGCGGTGCGACAAGGCGACCTCGTCGGCTACCTGCACGACTTCGACCACATCGACCTGCCCCCCTGGCCGGTCCGCGCGGGGGTCGACGGCGTCGTCCTCGCCCAAGCCTGGGTCGCCCCCATCCCCCGCGGCCAACACATCGTCGTCGTCGGCCGCGTGCTGGCTTGAGCGATGGCTCACGCGTAAGCCCACCCCCTTCACGCCACCGAACGACTCCGGCTGACCGGGCTATGCGTGAGTGGCAGCGTCGGGTGGGTGTCGGATGAGCGGGACGACGTCCGCGTCAGGACCTCTTGGATCGCGTCCAGGACGTCCGGCGTACCGTTCATGCGACCTTGCAGACCCTGAAGCCGCGTACGATATTCGTCGAGTCGATTCAAGAAATCGTCGAGCGTTTCCCGCGACAACGTCTCCAAGGTCGACCACGCGCCGACCCCCATCCGTTGCAGGTAGTGGGCGTTGATCCGTTGCTCGTGGTGTTGCGTCTCGGGGACCGCGAGGACCGGTTTGCCGAGATACAGCGATTCCCCCAACAGCTGGTTTCCCGCCGCGCAGATCACCCCCTGGCACCCCGCCAGATCACGCACGAACTGCGTCTCGTGAATCGGGAGAAAGGTCAACTGCTTCAGCGGGGACCGCGTCCCCAGGCCGTAGACTTTGATGGGCCGATCGAGCCCCGCCAACAGTTCGACCACCGCTTCGGGCGTATTCGACCGCAGATACGACAGCAGATAATCCCCCGTCGCGGGATTCGCGTCGGCCACCTCCGGACGAATCAGCGGACCAACCTGTCGCACGTGCTCCCAGCCCCGCTTCAGCGGCGGCGTGTAGAACGACGACGTCACGATCTTCGTCAGGCCGCGATAGTGCAGCCGCACGGCCCAGCTCATCGACCACGCATGCCATTGCAAATCGCGCGGCAAATCACGCAGGTCATAGGCCATCAGGACATGCTGATGGTCGATCGCCATCACCGGGATCCCTTCACGGGCCGCGGCGCGAGGGAGCGCGGGCTCGAAGTCCGAGATCACCAGATCGGGCCGTTCCGTCCGCATCCGCCGCCGCAGCGCCCCCACCAGCCTGGGCAGCTTCCAGCAGGCGTACCATAACCCCGTCGTGATCGTCTTGAAGAGGTCGAGCCGACGTCCCGTGTAATGGAACCGCAGCCCGGGAATCCGCAGGAGACGGACGTTCGGGACGTCCGTGTCGGGACCATACGACCGGACCAGGAAGTCATACGCATCGTCGGGGGCGAACAGGACCAACTCGTGATCGTGCCGCAGGGCTTCGACCAAGGTTCGCACCCGCGCCGCGTGCCCGCGGCCTTCCCCGGCCATGCTGTAGAAGATGCGCGCCATCGGCCGTCTCCCCGATCGAGGTCGTCCCTGAACGGACCCGGAAGCCATCCGCCATTTTAGCATCGCCCCCCGAAGTGCGTGATCGATTCGCCTTGTTCATGGAGAATTCATGAACAAGTCTCCCGGCAGGCCGCGACCGAAACTTGACGTCCAACTGCCGGCCTATGCTCTCATTCACCCTGAGTGGGAGGCGCCTTCGGAAATTCCGCGCGACATCCACCCGCATTCAGCACAAGAAGGGTCGGTGACTGCCATGGGAACTACTCGGGCTGATGGCGATCAGTCCCGTGCGTTTTCGGCTCGGAAGTCTGACATATCGACGCCGCAATCCCACGGCGGGCTCGTGTGACACCGCTCATTGAGTAGGGGGACTGAGTCCTCAACCCCGCAGTTCGACGCCGCGTTCGGTGGAGGGTTCGATGTGGCCGATCGTCCAATGGGGGATCGTTTGGCGGGCGAGGTGGGTGGTGATGGTGGCGGCGGCGTCGGGGCGGGCGAGGATCACGAAGCCGAGGCCCATGTTGAAGACGCGGAACATTTCGCCCCGTTCGATGTTTCCCAGGCGTTGCAGCCAGCCGAAGAGGGGGGGCGGGGACCACGTTTGGCGGTCGATGATCAGCCGGCAGTCGTGGGGCAGAATCCGTTCGATGTTCGCCGCGAGTCCGCCGCCGGTGATGTGGGCCAGGCCGGTGATCTGAGTGCGGGGGGCGACGACGGTCAGCAGCTCGCGGATCGGTTTGACATAGATTTTGGTCGGTTCGAGCAGGAACTGACCCAACGCTCCCCCGAGCTCGGGGATATGGGCTTCGACTTCGAGCTGGGCGTGCTCGAAGACACATTTGCGGATGAGGCTATAGCCGTTGGAGTGGAAGCCGGAGGAGGCGAGGCCGATGGCGATGTCGCCGGGGCGGATGGTCGAGCCGTCGATGAGTTGCGAGCGTTCGGCGACGGCGACGCAGAACCCCGCGAGGTCGAACTCCCCGGGGGCGTAGATGTCGGGCATGACGGCGGTTTCGCCGCCGAGGAGCGAGGCTCCCGCCTCGACGCAACCGGTCGAGACCCCCGCGACGAGGGCGGCGATGAGATCGGGGTCGTCCTTGGGGATCGCGAGGTAATCGAGGAAGAACAGGGGTTCGGCCCCGAGGCACAGGCAGTCGTTGACGCACATGGCGACGAGGTCGATGCCGACGGTGTCGTAGCGTTTGAGGCGCTGGGCGACTTTGAGCTTGGTGCCGACGCCGTCGGTCCCGCTGACGAGGACGGGGTCGTCGTAGCGTTTCGCGCCGTTCAGGGATGAGTCGTTGAGGCGGAAGAGTCCGGCGAAGCCGTCGGCGAGGGGGAGGACGCGGGGGGTATGGGTCCGCCGCATGAGGGCGGGGAGACGGGTCATGGCCTCGTCGTAGAGGTCGAGATCGAGGCCGGCGGAACGGTAGGTAAGGGAGGTCATGGGGATCCTGCGATCGCGCGAGCGACGGGAGGAGGGCTCCCGACTGTGCACTTTGGGGGTATGGTACTCGACGGAGAGGGGGTTTGCATGGGCATCCGCGGGGGGGAGCCTACGGCGTGGGGCTCACGCGATTGTCAGGTTCGCGTGCCGGGCGTCCGACGGGAAGGTGGTAGACTGCAAGGAGGACGTTCCCCACCCCCTTGGGGGCGCGTCACGGTTCGCGGCAGGACTCCCAGCGATGCAAGTTTTGGTGATTGAAGACGACCCGACGATCGGGCGGGCGCTCGTGAAGGGTTTCACGGAGGCGGGCCATCGTTGCGAGTGGGTGCAGGATGGCGACGCGGGGACACAGGCGGCCTTGTCGCAGCAGGCCGACGCGATCGTCCTGGACCTGATGCTGCCCAAGAAGCCGGGCCGCGAAGTCTTGAAGGAGATTCGCTCGCGGGGGGTGTTGTGTCCGATCATCCTGTTGACGGCGATGTCCGGGGTGGATGATCGGATTCAAGGGCTCAACGCCGGGGCGGACGATTACCTCGTCAAGCCGTTCGAGTTCGCGGAGTTGCTCGCGCGGATTCACGCGATCGTGCGGCGGACGCAGACCCGGCCGACGCCGACGATGAAGGTGGGAGACCTGAGCCTCGACCTGACGACGCGGCGGGTGACGCGGGAAGGGTTCGACGTCGATTTGACGCCGATCGAGTTCAGCCTGCTGGAGCTGCTGATGCGTTATGCCGGTCAGGTGGTGACGCGGAAGATGCTGTGCGAGCATGTGTGGGGCTTCAACTGGGACGGGACGACGAACGTCATTGAAGTCCACATGAACCGGCTGCGGGGGAAGTTGGACCGCGGTCGGGAGTCCTCCGTGATCCAAACCGTACGGGGCCGCGGGTATGCCCTTCCTGCCACGACTGACTAACGGGTCTCGCAGCCTGCGGTTCCGGCTGACGGCGTGGCATACGCTGGTGCTGTGGATCACGGTGATCGCGGCGCTGCTCGCGGTCCGCGAAGGGCTGCGATTCAATCTCCTGAAAGAGACCGACGTCATTCTGAACGACGAGGCGCGGGAGCTGCTGCTGGCGGTGCAGCGGTGGCATCCCGCGCGCGAGCAGGTGATCGCCGCGATGCAGCGCAGCGCCGCCAGTCACGCCGACCGCGGGTGGTACGTCCGCTGGTTGAGTCCCGATCGCAAGGATGTCTTGTGGGAGAGCACGAACAGTCCGGGCATGACGTTGGTCAATCTCGAGTCGGAGACTGCGGACTACAAGATCTGGGCCTCGGAGACGCGGCGGGCCGTCGAGCGGCGGCTGAACGTGCCCGGTCTGCCGGGCTACTACATCCGCGTCGGCACCCAAACGCAGTTCATTGAAGACGATGTCCGGCGGTTGACGCAGATCGTCGCGCCGATCGGGTTGTGTCTGTGTTTGCTCGCGCCATTGGGCGGCTTCTTTCTCTCGGAGCGGGCGGTTCGACCGTTGCAGGAAATCATCCGCACCACGGAGCGGTTGCATGCCGATCGGCTGCATGAGCGGCTGCCCGTCCGAGGGGTCGGCGATGAGCTCGACCAATTGGCGACGAAGATCAATCAGTTCTTGGATCTGATCGCCGATCATCTGCGACAGAACCGCGAATTCGTCACGAACGCCGCGCATGAATTGCGGTCGCCGCTGACGGCGATGCTGAGCTCGATCGACGTCGACCTGGGGAAGACGCGGACCCCCGCCGAGCAGGAGGAGTTGCTCGTCAGTCTCGAAGAGCAATGTCGGCACCTCACACAACTGGTGAATCAATTGCTGACGCTGGCGGAGTCGGAACGCGAGGGGGACGGGACCACACGCGCGCCGATTTCGTTGGAGGAGCTGGCGCATCGCTCGGTCGAGATGTTCGCCCCGATCGCCGAGGAACGGGGGATCGCGGTGACGGTGACGGGGGGCCCGGTGCCGACGGTCTTGGGGCATGCCGCGCCGCTGCGGCAGGTGGTGACCAATCTGCTCGACAACGCCTTGAAGTTCACGCCGGGGGGGGGGCGGATCACGTTGAGCTTGTCGCATGACCGGGCCGACAACCACGTGGAACTCGCGGTTCAGGATACGGGGATGGGGATTCCCGCACAGGATTTGCCGCGGATCTTCGAGCGGTTCTATCAAGTCGACAAAGCGCGGCATCGCGGCGACGAGCGGCGGGGCTACGGGCTGGGCCTGAGCATCTGCCAAGCGATCATCCAGCGGCATCGCGGGCGGATCGATGTCGAGAGCAGCCCGGGGACGGGGAGCGCGTTTCGGGTACGGCTGCCGGCGTTTCCGTGAGAGCCGCCATGGGTAGGCGTTCCCGATGCATCAGCCGGATCATTGCCGCGGCAGGAGTTTATCGAGTTGGTCCTGCAGTTTCCCTTGGATCAAGCGTTCCACGCCGTTGACCGCGGCGCGGCGGGCGAGGTCGTTCAAGGCCCGCGGATCGAGCTGCGGTTGCCGCAGCGTGCCACCCACGGGGACTTGCAGGAGTTGACCGCCGAGCGCGGCCCGGACCTTTTCATCGGCGATCCATTCCTCGCGGAGCGGAATGCTGACGACCAGATTCAACGATTCATCGAAGCCGACGCGCCCGCGGGTTTCGAGGTCGACGTCCCCCATCCGCATCACGAAGCGGTCGTGGATCACGCCGCGATCGGCTTGCCGGAAGCGGACGTTCTGCTCTGGCAGTTCGAGGAGCACGCGCTGGGCGACATCGGCCCGGGGTTGCCGTCGTTCGACAAGGGCCCGGACTTGTTCGACCAGCCCGATCAATCGCGCGGACAAGGGGCCGGGTCGAACCTGCGCCCCATGAATCGCCAGCGTGCCATCGGTCCGGCCGGCGGCGAAGTCGGTCAGCGGCCACGCCGCCCCGACCAGATCGACCGAGAACCGGCCATCGACCTCCGTCGCATCGGCCAATAACGGCGTCACGAACTTAAGCCCATTGCGGCACAGCTCGGGGGACAATCGCACTTGATCGATCAGCCGCCCATCAGGCAACTGCATCAGCGGCGGCCCGGGCTGGAACTGAAATCGCGGCGCGAGCTGCACGCGGCCTTCGGCGACCTCGAGCGTCAGCGGGTCCAATCGCCCCTCCTGACCGCTGAAATGGCCCTGCAATTCGGCGGGGCCCAACGGCATGCCCATGACGATCGCGGTTTCCCAACCGAGCCCCACATCCCCCGTCAATTCGTACGGGGTGACGGGGGTCCCGTCGGCCACCGTTGCCGACGACATAGGGATCGTCCCCCGCAGCGAGATCGGTCGAGTCCCCGCGCCGGTGAGTTGCAGCGTCTCGGTGATCGACGGATCCAGTCGCGTCGAAACCGTCTCCCAGTCGTACCGCAGGTTGCCGCGCAGATCGAACCGCAGCGCCTCGGGGGACGGCTGCAACAAGGCATCCCCGGCCAAGCCGAGCCCGTCGGCGAGCAACTGCCCGTCACGCACGGCCCAGCGACCGGTCGAGGGTTGATGGACCGCCGTCGCGCGGTATTCGAGCCGCGGCTCCTTCCATAATGCGACCCAGGGGGAAGTCCCTCCCGGTTGTGACGCCGCCGAAGCGGCCGACCGCAATCCGACGAGCGTCAGGTTCTCGATGGTCCCCGCGAGATTCAGGCCCCAGTCGGTTTCGCGCGGCTGAAGATCGCACGTGCCGCGGGCCTTGCCCAACACATGCCGGGTGACGCCGCCGGCCTGCCACCGCGAGAACCTGCCAAGATCGACGTCGTAATCGAGCTTGCCGGTCACCGGCAGCGCGGTCGACGTCGTGAACAGATACGCCCCCTCGGTCCAGCGGATGGATCCGAAGGAGCCGCGCAGCTCGGTCTCGGGAGTTCGCCAACTGCCGTTCTTGGCCGACCAGGTCCCTTGAGTCGCGACTTCCAGCCGCGGTTCGTCGATGCGCCAACCGGGCAGTTCCCAACGGAGTCCGTCGACCTGAATCGTCGTCGGTTGGATGTCGGTCTGGCTCGTGGAATGGCGTACCGCGGTCGTGACGAGGGCATGGCCGGCGATCGCGCCCAGCGACGTCGGCCACCACGGCGCGAGGCGAATCTGCCACCGCGACAGATCACCGGTCAATTTCGCGTTCAAGGGGAGCACGGCTTGCGGGTCGGCCCAGCGGACCGATTCGAGGAGTTCGACGTCGAGTTGGTCGGTCCCCGCCGCGACGACGATGCGGGCCGCGTCGAGGACCTCCCATGGAGACGTGGCGGGACCAGCCCCCAGCACATTGAGCTTCGCCTGAAGCGCCACTTCGCGCCACCAAGGATCGGTCGGCGGGCCGAGGACGAGATCCTCGACGTTCGTCAACACCTGCAATTGGTAGTGGTCTTCCGGGGTGATCGCGATCCGCCCCTGTAGCGACAACCGACCGGCCAGCTGGCTGGCCTCCCACGTCGTGAGCGCCGCCAACTTGCGGGCGAGCATCGCAAGGTCGGCGGTCGCCTTGACCTGCGCGTTCCGCAGCGAGCCCGCCCCCGTCGCCTGTACGACATCGCTGTCTATCGTGAATTCCTCGCAGCGCCATTCGGCATCGGGCCGCGACAGCCGCAACGCCACGGTAAGGGGAGTTTCCCAGGTCCAAGCGGTCCCTCCGGTTTGGGCGGCGATCGAGTCCAACCCACCGCGACCCGCCCACACCCGCACCCCATCTTCCTCGCGACTGACGAGTTCCCATGTCAGTTTCGCGGTCTCGAGTTCGGTCCCCTCGCGCAGTTGCAAGACGCGGGGCAATTGCCGCGCCACGGCGGCTCCGTCGACCCAACCCTTCAGCGTGAAGTCCTCATCCAGGACCGCCAGCAGGGAACCTTCGGTGCTCGTGCTCGGTTCGGCGAGCTTCGCGGTTGTTCGACGTTCCTCCGGGGTACCGGTCGACATGGACCACGACGGCAGCGACCATGTTCCGTTCGCCACCACTTCCGCCAAGGGAGACTCGATCCGGACGTCGCGACATTCAATCACCCGATCGACCGCACCGATCCGGCCGGAGACCGCCGCGGTCTCGAGTCGCAGATCATCCCCTTGCAGCGCCGGCCAATCGACGACCGCCAACTCGCGCGCCGTCAAGCGACTTTCAAGCGTCCAACTCAGGGGAGACATCGTCGTCACCGACAGCGTGGCGTCGCCGGTCACCAGTCCCCAGATCTCGCCGCCCCCCGAGTAGGGCCGCCACAGCGGCATGAACTGGGCGAGTTGCCACTCTTCGGCGGTCACCGCCACTTCGAGCGGCCCGCTTGCCTGACTCATCGTCGTCGACGTCCGTAGGCTCAGTCGTGACGCGGGGTCGGTCGTCCCGTGCGCAGTCACTTCGACGTCGACCCTGTCGCGATCCTCGAGCGCCACGCTCAGGTGGGTATCGATCGGCGGCAGGACGATCGGCTCGGCCGCTTCGGGCGTGGTGACGGCGATCCGCGCGTCGTCGATGACCAGCTCGATCCCCGGCTGCGGCCCGGTGACGGGCGCTTCCCAGAAATCGCGGATCGTCCCATCGAAATTGGTGCCGTCCGGCCGCGCGACAACGTCGGTGGTGAGACCGATTAAATCGAACCGGCCGAGGACCATCCGATCGGAGGCGATCTGCCATAACGACCGCGTGCTCCGCAGCTCGGCGATCTTGAGCAGCGGTTCCCCGGCGGCATCCGACACCGCGATGTTTCGCACCACCAGCGGCGCGGTCCAGCCGAGTGAGGTTTCCCCCAGTGCAATTCGCCCCTGAAACCACGGAAACAGGAGCGGCGGCACTTGTTGCCGCAGTTCGGTCCGGGCGACGAGTTCCGGCAGAAACCAGACCCCCATGCCCAGCGTGACCGCCAAGACCAGCAGCCGGAACAGCCCCCCCCCACGTCGGCGTTCAACCTCGCGCGGGGCCTGTTCCGCAAGGGCATTCGGCGCATCGGTGGTCATCGGGAAAGCCTCCGAGTCACGCGACGGGAGAGTCAATCACAAGGCACTGACCAGAGGGCCCTGTGCCCGCCTCACCCAACGCAGCAGACGTACCATCGGACGACCCGGGACGCGGAATTGGGGGAATCGTTGTAGCGAATAGCCTCAACAATCAGGTCGCGCAGCTCCGGCAAGCAGGGCAGACTTTACCGTCAGCGAAACGCGTGCCGTTTGCGACGAACATTCCAAGATCCCTTTCCATCTGAAGCTAGGAAGTTAGTGAGTGCAATCTTAGTGAGTGCAATCGGAGTGTCTGGGGTCTGAAGTTACCTCGGCGCTTAGGTCCACGAGGGCCTGAACGCGATGATTTCACGAGCAGCCCTCGACCCCTCTTTCGCTGAATGGCCGCGTTGACCCTCCTGAGAAGCCATGCCTCGAGTTTCGACCCATCAAAACACGTTGACATGTCGCCGCTCCGAGACCGATAATAAAGCGCACCGCTGGGACGCGGTTCGTGCTGTTGCTCCTGGCCCGCCTCCGTCGGACGGTTCTCTCATTAGAACCCCCGCCCGCCGAAAGTCCCCCCATGCATCGTCCTCACGCGCTGTGTGACGGTCCCGTGGCTCGTCGTGAATTTCTCCGCGTCGGCATGCTGGGGCTGGGAGGCCTGACCCTGCCGCAACTCCTTCGGTTGCGCGAACTCCAAGCGTCGACCGGATCGACCCCGACCGACACCGCCGTGATCTTCGTGTGGTTGCCGGGCGGGCCGCCCCACATGGACATGTACGACATGAAGCCGAACGCCCCGGTCGAGTACCGCGGCGCGTTCAGCCCGATTCCGACGACGGTCCCGGGACTCGATGTCTGCGAGCATATGCCGCTGCACGCCAAGCTCGCCCACAAGTACAACGTCGTCCGCTCGATCGCCCATGAGTTCTCGGACCATGGAGGGGGGCACAAGCATTTCATGACCGGCCGGCCTCCCCGCTCGCCGGTCGGTTTCGAGAACGACGCCCCCGCCGTCGGCTCGATCGTCGCCAAGTCGTTCGAGCAGCGTAAAGCCGAAGTCCCCAACTACACCTGCATCGTCGAACCGGGCCGGCAACAGGTCGACACGTTCAGCCAGGGGGCCGCGTATCTCGGGCCCTCCTACACCCCCTTCATGGTGCCGGGCGATCCCAGTCGATCCGACTTCCAGGTTCCCAACATCGCCCCCATCGCCGAGGTGACGGGCCGGCTCGACGACCGCGCGCGGCTCCTCGGTCAGTTCGATCAGTTCCGTCGCCAGGCCGATCAATCGGGCCTGATGTCGTCGATCGACAAGTTCCACGAACGGGCGCTCGGGTTGCTCACCAGCGAAGCCTGCAAGCAGGCGTTCGACATCGGCCGCGAGGATCCCAAGCTGCGGGAACGCTACGGTCAACACGCGTGGGGTCAGCGGCTGCTCATGGCGCGGCGGCTCGTCGAGGCGGGCTGCACCTTCTGCACGGTGATCCTCGAGAACCCCTATCAATCGGGCATCCCGTGGCTCAAGCAGGGGGTCTACAACTGGGACTCGCACGCGGTCAACTGCCACATTTGGGATGACCTGCAGGTCCGGCTGCCGATCTACGATCAGGCGGTCACCGCGTTGATCGAGGACCTGGATTCACGGGGGCTCGATCAGCGCGTCCTCGTGGTCGTGACCGGGGAATTCGGACGGACGCCGCGGATTGAAAATACGGCGGGTTCGCAAACCGGCGTCATGCAACCGGGGCGCGATCACTGGCCGCAGTCGATGAGCCTGATCACGTTCGGCGGTGGTCAACGGACCGGCCAGGTGATCGGTTCGACGAACTCGAAGGGGGAACATCCCAAGGATCGCCCGTTGACTCCCGCCGACTTGTGGGCGACGGTCTATCGCCATCTGGGAATCGACCAGCACCACGCCTTCCCGGATCATCGCGGCCGCCCGATGCCGATCCTGCCGGGCGGCAAGCCGATCGACGAACTGCTCGCCGTGGCGTGATGGGACGGGGTTGGCCCTCCGGCTGTGCGCTCGCCTGCGGCTCGCGGCGAAACGAGAATCGCTCGGTCAACGCCAGAGCCACACGAGGGATTCCGGCAGGATCGCGCCGCCGTGATTGCCGTCGTGGGCCCCTTCGCCGCCGACGAATTGATAATCGTACTTGGCGTATTTCAGGGCGGCGGCCATCTCCTGGTTGGCGAGCCACCAATTCCCGTGGGCGTTGTCGAGGTCGTTCGAACCGTCCTGCAGGAAGACGCGGATCGGTTTCGGTTCGGTCTTGCGGATCAGGGCGTGATAGACATGCCCGCCGCGGATGTTCGTGAAGCTGCCGATGTGGCTGAGAACCTTGCGAAAGGCGTCGGGGCGTTCCCAGGCGACCGTCCACGCGCAGATCCCGCCCGAGGACGCGCCGCAGATCGCCCGTTCGTCGGGATTCTCGGTGAGCGGCACCCGCTTGCCGACTTCGGGGAGAATCTCGGTCAGCAGAAAGCGGGCATAGGCGTCGCTCAACGTGTCGTACTCGACGCTGCGATGGTTCGCCTTCCATTTGGTGATGGGGGGCTGATCTCCCTTGTGACCGGGGTTCACGAAGATGCCGACGAGTGGCGGCAGCTTCCCTTGGTGGATGAGGTTGTCGAAGACGACCGTCGCCCGGTACTGCCCTTTCGGATCGAGATAGGCGTGACCATCCTGAAAGACCATCAACCGAGCGGGTTTGGTCCGATCGAGCTTCGCCGGGAGGTAGAGCGAGACCTCGCGGGTGGTCCCCTCGAAAACCTGACTTGTCGACCAGGTGAAGCTTTCGATCGTCCCTTGAGGCACGCCCTCCTGCCGTTGCGAGTCGGGACCGAGCTCATACTTCTTCGGTTCCGCCGCCGTGACTTGAGAGGCGATCAACGACGCCATCGTGAGCAACAATCCCAGCCGGTGCGACATTGGTCATGGTCCTTGAACGTGTGAATCTTGCGGGAGTGGATAGGGTCCGGCGATTAGTCACCGCAAGCCCCAGATAGGCCGGGGCACCCGCCCCGGCCGCGTGTCGATCATGCTTCATGCGTTCGTGGCTGACGACAGCATCGCGGCGAGCAACCCGCCCCAGGTCGCTTCCCGGGCGACGACATCGACCGGCAACCCGACTTCAGTCGCGGCGGCGGCGGTGAGGGGACTGATCGCCGCGAGTTTCAACGGGTGGCCGAGATGTTTCCGCGCTTCGGCGTCGAGCAGCCGCGCGACGCCCCGCGCCACCGACGGGCTCGACAACGCGATCCAATCGACTTCGCCGGCGGCGAACTGCCGGACAACGTCCGACGGCCACGCCGCGACATCGCGATTCGTATAAGTGATGACGGTCTCGACGGTCGCCCCCGCCGCCGTGAGCCCCTCGATCAATAGCTCACGGCCTCGATTCGCGCGCGGCCACAAGACCCGTCGCCCCGCGACTTGAGCTTGAAGCGCCGCGACCAAGCCCTCGGCACGGTAGTCCGTGGGCATGACGTCGCACCTTAACTTATTGGCTTCGAGCGCGGCGGCGGTCGCGGGACCAATCGCCGCGAGGCGACATCGCCCGAGTCTTCGAACGTCGCCTCCCTGGGACCAGAGTCGATCCAGGAATCGGGTGACGCCGTTGACACTGGTGAAGACGAGCCAGTCGTAGCTGTCGAGTCGGGCGAGGGCGGCATCGACGGGTGCCCAATCGTCCGGCGGACCGATTTCGATCGTGGGGATCAGGAGCGGCTGGGCGCCCCAAGCGAGGGCCTGCTCGGCGGTCGCTTCGGCCTGATCTTCCGCGCGGGGAATCGCGATCCGTCGACCGAAGAGGGGTCGGTCCTCGAACCATCGCGCGACGCTGCGAACCTGCACGCAGGAGCCCACGATCACCAACGAAGGGGCATGCAACTTCGCGGCTTCGGCGCGCTCGGCCAGTTCCGCGAGCGGGGCCTCGACCGTCCGTTGCAACGGGGTCGTCGCCCGACTCACGACCGCCGCCGGGGTGCCGGGGGCTTTCCCTTGTTCGATCAATTTCGCGGCGATGACCGGCAGCCGATGAAGCCCCATGTAAAAGACCAGCGTCCCCGGAAACCTGGCGAGGGCGTGATAGTCGAGACTCGATGCCGCTTTGTCGGGGTCTTCATGCCCCGTGATAAAGGCGACCGCCGAGGCGTGTTCGCGATGCGTGAGCGAGATACCGGTGTAAACCGCCGCCGCCGTCGCCGCGGTGATGCCGGGGACGACTTCATACGGGATGCCCGCCGCCGCGAGAGCCGCGGCCTCTTCGGTGCCGCGGCCGAAGATGAATGGGTCGCCCCCTTTGAGTCGGACGACGGTGAGTCCCGCGCGGCCTAATTCGACCAGTTGGCGATTGATCTCCGCCTGATCGAGGCGTCGACCTGCGGGGCCTTCCATGCGGCAGGTGCGCTGCGCCCGCGCGTGGGAATGCTTGAGAATGAGCGGATTGACGAGTCCGTCATAGAGGACGACGTCGGCCGCGGCCAGGCACTCCCGGCCGCGCAACGTCAACAGCCCCGGGTCTCCCGGCCCGGCCCCGACGAGATAGACCTTGCCCACACGCGGAGCCGGTGTCGAAGGCGTCAGGGATGAAGCGGCAGATCCTACGGGGGGTGTCATGATGCCGACAGTCTGCGTCCCGCGCGGGGAATTCGCAACCAGAGTTCGCGGTTCACGCTTCGTGTCATGTAAAGCCGGCGAGTGAGTCGTGGTGATTGACCGCGGTGCGAAAGACCGTCCCCTTCCGCTCGGAAGAAGTCCCTTTCATTCAGCGCGCTCCGTTGGATTCCGAGACATCATTCATGACGCGGCAGGTTCCAGGCACAGGGTCGATGTTGATGATAAGTCAGACAATGGACATGGCCTCGCCTCATGTTTTGTTGTTCGGACGTACACATCGGGGCGGATTGAATGAATCCATCCGTGATAACACCCGGAAGCTCTTCAATCCTTCCGGGGAAATTTCGCGAAATCTTGCATCGCGTACGTTGCGGGGGTTTGTCATTTCGCTAAGTCATGGTTACCGTGTCGGCCATCACGGGCTTTCAATTCAACTAGGGGAGCAAGACATGGCCAAGGCTGCCGCGGCGGGTAAGACGAAAATCTCGGTCGTCAGTGAAATTCTGGAGCGGGGGATCTTGAAGGCCTCCGAAATCGTCGCCGCCGCCAAGGAGATGGGGGTCGACATCAGCGAAGCGACCGCCGCGAACTACAAGCACCAACTCGGCAAGTCGAAGCCCCGCAAGCGTCGCGGCCGTCCGGTCGGTTCGGGCCGTAAGAAGGTCGCCCGCATCGTTCGCACGCCGGCCGGGACGGTCAGCACCGATCTCGAACTCGAAAACCTCGCGCTGCGGTTCATCATCAAGGTCGGCGGCGTCGACAAGGCCCACGCCCTCATCGACAAGATGGCCTGATGGATCGCCCGAGATGGATCACCTGAGTTGATCACGCTCGGATCGCCGGTCCCGCCATCGGCAGGATTCCACACGGCATGATTCCACGCAGCCCGGACTTCGCAAGAAGCCGGGCTGTTCGGCTTTGTCGACAGTACCATGCCGCGGTCTCATGCGGTTCACGGCGCGGTTGGCCGGAAGCCCAGCACGGCGTATTCAAAGCGCGAGCGGCCCGCGGCGTCGCGGCGAATTCGCTCCAAGGCGTCCGGCAAGCCGTCCAGCGTCCCTTTCAACGGCTCGAACTTCGCGTCGCCGTAACTGAAGAGAATTAAGACCAGGGTCTTGGATTCCGGCAGCGTTTTGTAGGTCTCGAAGAGTCTCTCTGCGAGGGCTGTGCTCGTTTCCGCCCGCAACGGATACCGTTGATTCCCCACCGTCAACGTCAAATCGCCCGCTTCGGTCAGATACAATTCCCACAGATCGATTCGCTTCCGCATCTCGCCGAACGCCAGCAGGTGATCCACCATTTCCTCGCGAGAACCCTCCGCGAGCGATTTCCAGCGTTGGCG
>CAYRVS010000023.1:0-11140 GCA_964427725.1 uncultured Planctomycetaceae bacterium
GTCACGCCCGATTCGACGCTGATCTTCTGCACGACGTCCGCCTTCTTCGCGTATGTCTGGGCGGTCACCTCACGGAGCGGCGGGAGGTTCGGGGAACCGGAATACGGCACCGGCCGCCGTCGCGCCTGGGACGAATACGCCCCGCTGACGTCGCTCGCGGCGGTCCCGATGTATCTCGCCATGGGGCTCGCGGTCCTTGCGAAGGGACCGATCGGCGTGCTCCTGCCCTGTGCGATCATCGGATTGCATCTGCTGGTGCGGCAACAGCTCGATGTCGTCTGGGAACGAGGGCCCGTTCTCGAACCTCGACCCGCGTGGTGGCGGCGAGCCCTGACGACGCTGCTCGAAGTCTTCTATCCCAGCCGCATCGGCGCGGGGAGCTTGGCGATGCGGGTGCCGCTGGGAGCGGTCCTGGTCGCGGCGGTCGCCTTGCCGTGGTACGTCGCGGTGGGGCAGGCCACCGACGGGGCGTGGCTCGCCGGGTTTCTGGGTGACCACAACGTCGGACGATTCCTGGAAGCGAAAGAGAACCACAGCGGGCCGTTCTTCTATTACGCCGTGGTGATCTTCCTGGGGACGTTTCCGTGGTCGGTGTTGCTGCCGGCGGCGGTCTGGCAGTTGTGCCGCAGCGTGAAGGCGGGTTCGCCGTGGTCACCGGGGTTGATCTTCCTCGCCTGCTGGGCGGGGTTCTGGATCACGTTTTTCTCGGGGGCGAGCACGAAGCTGCCGAACTACATTCTCCCCGCGTACCCCGCGGTGGCGCTGCTCATCGCCCATGGGTTGGTGGCGTGGCAAACCGCCGCCGCTCCGGTGATCACGCGGGCCGTTCGCTATGGGACCGTCGCGCTCATGAGTGCGGGGGGGGGGCTGCTGATCGCCGTGCCGATCGCGACATCGATGTTTTTGCCGCAAGAAACCTGGCTGGTGATTCTGGGGGTGATCCCATTGGTTGGTGGGTTGCTTGCCTGGCGGGCGCTGCGGCGGGAGCGGCCTCGCCGCCTGATCCGGATCTACGGCGTGACGGCGGTGCTGCTCGCCGTGACGATCGTCGGCATCGCTCCGGCGTATGTCTCGAAGTATCAGGACGGGCCTCATTTCGGCGCGCTGGCGCGACAACTCGCCGCCGACCGCCCGACGGAACTGGCGACCTACGACTACTTCGCTCCCACGCTGGTCTTCTACGCCCAGACCCCGGTGAGGAAGCTCCGAAAATCGCATGACATTCCGCGGTACTTCGACGAACACCCCCAAGGCCTGCTGCTGACACGGGCCGATCGATTGGAGGACTTGCGGAACGAACTCCCCGCCGATGTGACAGTCCTCGACCGTCAGCCCCGCTTCCTCCGTCGGCACGATCTCGTTCTGTTAGGCCGGTCGGAAGGTCCCCACGCCATCCGCACCGTCTCGGCGGAACGCGAGCTGACGGAGCCGACGTCGACCTCTCAGCGATAACAACCGCTGGTCTGAAGGAGCGGCGGCGTCACCGCGTAGGCTGGGTTAGCGCAGCCTACGGACTACGGACTGCTCGATTCAACGTGCGATAGCGCGACGGCTTGGGCCGGCGGTACCCAAACCATGAATGGCCGATCGACCCGCGGATGGGAATGCGTGGATGCCTGATCCGCGACAACTCAAGGTCGGTGATCGCCTGAAATTCGTGTCACTGCCGGAAGTATGGCGGTATCCCGGGTCTCACATTCACCGGGACTCGCTCACGTTCATGCGGAAAATGATCCGCCGGAAATCCTCTTCGCGCGTCGCGATGATCGATGAACGGGGCTATCCGTGGATCCGGGCCGTGATGTTCCAGCGCGGCAAATGGCATCACCACTCGTGGCTCATCTCGGAGTCGACCGGTTGGCGTCTGGTGCGACGCAGAACCGTCCCACTCCAGTGAGACCGTACACAGAAGATGGGTGGCCCGGCCGCATGGGCCGGATCGCGCGGCGACAAGATGCCGCACCATCCGGATGGAGTCACCACAGCGGGTTGATCCGTGAATCCCGTGATGACAAACGGCTCTCGTCTGTGCGATCAACCCGCATGGCGCGGCGTCTTGTGCCTGCGGCACCCGGCCCGGATGGGCCGGGCCACCCATGCGATCTCGTCGAGGGCCGTAGACGTCACCGGTGGGACTGACGTCCCGCCGCTCCTTGGGTCGATCCACGGGCCGGATCGCGTCACGGCGCTGGCATTCGCGATCAGCCGACGAACAGCGGGCGGAGGTGGCGGTCGTAGAGGTTTTCGGTGACCTGTCGGCCGACGATTTCGGCGTTGGCGCGCAGCAGGTCGAGGTAGCGGTCCCCCTGTTTCGCCGCCACTTTGAACGAGACGTGCAGCAGTTGTCGCACATGCGGATTGAACCGGGGATGCGTGGGGACGTGCCGAACCGTGCTGGCGAGTTCCGGCCCCGTCCAGCCGGCGACGACGTCCGCCGCGGGCAACCGCGAGCGATCGATGTCGATCACCGACGCATACGGGGCGCAAAACTCGTCGACATGAGCGAGCGCGTAGGCGTAGATCTCCTGCGCCAACTCGAGCCCCGCGCCCCCGGCTTCGGCGAGACCAATGATTTCTTCCAACCACGTCGTCCCGGCGGTCTTCAGATGGAGCCCCGCGCCGGTTTTGGCGAGGGCGCGGCGGATGATCGGGTAGAGCGAGAACTTGTCGCTGCCGCTGTGGACGCTGAGCTTCAGATTCGCGGGAAGCCCATAGACCGCGATCGCATGGGCGATGACGGCGAGATCGTCGCGGAACTCGCGCTCGAACTGAGCGAGGTCGCCGACGTAGTCGACCCCCTTGTTGAACCGGCCGGTGAATTTCGGGGCGATCGTCTGCAGGCGGACCCCCTCGTCGGCCAGGAGCGCGAGGATCACCAACAGTTCCGGCGGCGTCTGCGGCTGGTCGGTCTCGTCCATCGAGACCTCCGCGATGAACCGGTCCGCCCCCCCCTTCCGCTCGGCGATGTGCTGGGCGATGACACTCGCGTCCCGCGCGGCCCGCAGATACTTACGGGCGATCGCCGTCGTCGCTTCGCGCGACAACGCCAGCGGGGCAACGATGCCGCACACCGTGACGGGTTGCAGCAACTCGGGATGCCGTGCGAGAAACGCCGCGACATCGGCATCGGTGGGCGGCTGGCCGATGCTGTCGGCGACGTCGATCGTGAAGAAGTCGGAGCACGGGATGAAACGGTCGACCGTTTCGAGCCGGATGTGGTCGGCGTCGACGTGCCAGCCCTTGGTCCAGCCGGCTTGCTTGATCGCCGCCGCGGCCGCGTCGTAGACCGCTTGCGGTTCCGAGCCGACGAACATGTGCTCGCGGTTCGATTTGTTCCAGACCGGGACGACGTCGATCCCTTCGGCCGCGAGCCGCTGGAACGCGCGCAATTGCGCGGCCGCCTGCTGCGCGAACCGGTCTCCCACCCCGAACGTGAAGCGTTCCAACGTCAGCATACGGCAACCTGTCGGTGAGCGCGGAGCGAACGATCGGCGCGGTTACTTGAAGCCGCGCCGCCGGACTTGGCTGTACCGTTCCAGCGCGCTCGCGATGATCGGGTACGAGGTCGCCGCCGGTGTCAATTCGTCGACTTCGACCGCCTTCCCCTCCAGCGTTTTGTAGTCCTGGAAGAAGCGGCGGATCATCGCGAGCTTGTGCGGGGGCAACTCCGCCGCCTCGTGGAACGAGTTGTATTCGGGATCGTGCGTGGCGACGGCGAGAATCTTATGATCGCGTTTGCCGCTGTCGATCATCGTCATCAGCCCGATCGCCCGCGCCTCGACCAGCGTCAGCGGATCGACCGGTTCCTGGCACAGCACCAGCACGTCGAGCGGATCGTCGTCTTCGGCGAGGGTCTGCGGAATGAACCCGTAATTCGCCGGGTAATACACCGCCGAGTGAAGCATCCGATCAAGCCGCAACAGCCCCGTCTCCTTGTCGAGTTCGTACTTGACGCTGGAGCCGCGGGGGATCTCGATGACGGTGGTGAATTCCCCCGGCAAGGCTTCGCCGGGAGTGACATCGTGCCAGGCATGGGTCATGCGGTACAACTCCGAATCACGAGGTAACACGGGGCGTCAGTGTATCGCAATACCAGCCTGGTCGCATGCCCGTCCCGATGGCAATCTCGCTCGTGCGGCCGGCGGCCCGCATCGGGTAGAATCCGGTACCTTCGCCCAAACGACCGAACCGCACGGATCGAGTCCCATCATGTCGCGCGCGCCCTTCCTAATCACCACCCTGCTCTTGGTCGCGTCCTGCGGTTCACTCCCGGCCGCCGACGAGCTGCTCCTCGAAGCCGAACAGTTCGCCTCGCTCGGCGGATGGGATCTTGATCAGCAGGCGATGGACGTGATGGGTTCCCCCTACCTGCTGGCCCACGGGCTGGGGGTTCCCGTCAAAGACGCCGTCACCAAGGTCACCTTTCCGAACGCCGGAACCTACCGCGTGTGGGTCCGCACGCGCGATTGGGTCGCCCCGTGGAAAGCCCCCGGCGCGCCCGGCAAGTTTCAACTCGTCATCAACGGCCGCCCGCTCGACGAAGTCTTCGGCACCCAGGGGGAAGAGTGGTCTTGGCACGACGGCGGAACGGTCGCGGTCGACGGCGAAACGACCATCGCGCTGCATGACCTGACCGGCTTCGAGGGCCGTTGCGACGTCATTTACTTCACCACCGACCACGCCTTCACGCCGCCGCACGACCTCGCCGAGTTGACCCCCTGGCGACGGAAACTCCTCGGCTTGCAGGGCCCGCCCGACGACGGGGGAGACTTCGATCTTGTCGTCGTGGGGGGCGGGGTCGCGGGGACGGCGGCGGCGGTCTCGGCCGCGCGGCAAGGGCTGACCGTCGCGCTGATTCAGGATCGACCGGTCCTCGGCGGCAACGCCAGCAGCGAGGTCCGAGTCTGGCCCGAAGGCCATACGCGGCAAAAGCCGTTCATCCACGTCGGCGAAATCGTCGATGAGCTCTGCCCGCAGAAACGGCCCGGCACCGGCAACGCCAAAGGGGGCGACATCTACGAAGACGATCGCAAGCTCCGCGTCGCCCGAGCCGAGTCCCGCATCACCTTGATGCTGGAACATCGCGTGAACGAGGTTGACGCCGTCGATCAGGGGATTCGCGCCGTCGTCGCCCAGAACACACGGACGGCGCGGCGGGTGAAGGTGACGGGGAAACTCTTCGCCGACTGCACGGGGGACGGTACGGTCGGGTACCTCGCGGGGGCCGACTATGAAGTCTCGAGCGAAGGCTTCATGGGGGCGAGCAACCTGTGGAACGTCCTCGATCAGGCCGATCGCGAGCAGGTGTTGAAGTGCGAATGCAAAGACAAGGACGCCCTCACGGTGTTGACCGAAGCGGGAACGCTCGCCGCGCCGTTCCCGCGATTGCCCTGGGCGCTCGATCTGCGTGATAAGCCGTTCCCCGGCCGCTCCAAGTTCTCCGCGCAAGGAGGCCAATCGGGACTCGCGGGATTGGGAGGCTGGTTCTGGGAAAGCGGCTTCGATAAAGATCCGATCCAAGACATCGAGCGGATTCGCGATCTGAATCTCCGCGCGATGTATGGCGCGTGGGACACCCTGAAAAACATCGATGCCCAATATCCCAATCATCGCCTTGGTTGGTCGGCCTTCATCGCCGGGAAGCGTGAATCCCGCCGGTTGCTGGGCGATGTCCTCCTCAAGGCCGACGACTTCCGCAACGGGACCGAGTACCCCGACCCCGCCTTCCCCAACACCTGGCACATCGACATCCACGACCCCCATCCCGAATTCTCGCAAGGCCTCAAAGGAGACGAGTTCATCTCGCGCTACACCAACGGCAAGGGCTACACCTACAAAGGCCCCTACTGGGCCCCCTACCGCTGCCTCTACAGCCGCAACATCACGAACCTCTTCATGGCCGGCCGCGACATCAGCGTCGAACGCGAGGCCCTCGGCCCCGTCCGCGTCATGCGGACCTGCGGCATGATGGGGGAAACCGTCGGCAAGGCGGCGTGGCTCTGTCGCCGTCACGACACCACGCCCCGCGGCGTCTACGAGCACTACCTCAGCGACCTCCGCGAACTGATGAACCAACCCGGCGCGATGCGCCGCGACACCCTCGAAGGCCCGCTCTACGTGCCAGACGGCGTCGTGCTCCCCGGCATCCCCTATTTGGGCCTCGATCCCGGGAAACTCGAAGGGATCATTCTCGATGACGCCAGCGCCGTCCTGACGGGGACCTGGTCCGACACCGGCAGCCTCCCCGGCTTCGTCGCCGACGGCTATCACTACTCGTCCGACCAGACCGCGACCGCCAAGTTCCCCTTCTCGGTAACCCGCGCCGGCCGCTACGAAGTCCGCCTCGCCTGGCAACCCCACGAAAACCGCGCGAAACAAACCCCCGTCCGCGTCGTTCACGCCGACGGCGAAACCGACCTTACCATCGACCAAACGAAAGCCCCGAAGGGCGAACATGGCTTCACGTCAATCGGCACCTTCCGCTTCGACGAAACCAAGAACTTCGCGGTCCTCTACACCGTGAAGGACGCGAAAGGGGTCGTCCACATCGACGCGGTGCAACTCGTTCCGGCGAAGGAGGTGGCTGACGAAGAATCGTCACGTTGAGGGAGACGTCAGGCAGCGAGACCCGGAGTCACCGCCGCGATACGCGGCGGCTCTGACGGACATGAGCTCCGACGGACAAGGCGCGTCTTACCGAGCCGCCGCGTATCGCGGCGGAACCGTTGTCCTCACGCCCCGGTCGCCTCCGGCGTCGGTTTCAGCCGCAGGACGCCGCGGAAGCCGACGTTCGGGAGCTTTTCGTGCATGTCGGCCCCACTGCGGTGGTAGATTTCCCACGCGGGGCCGCTCCCTTTGATCACCCGTTGGCTCCCCTTGTCGGCCTTGCGCGGGCCGGGCCAGTTGGTCAGCGTGCGGGTCGCGGCGGTTTTCGCGGCTTCCTGATGGCCCGTCGCCGAGTACCAGTCGCTCAGCCATTCGCGGGCGTTGCCGGCGAGGTCGTAAACGCCGTACGGGCTCGTGTCTCCCGGGAAAAGGCCGACCGGAGTCAGCGTCGACACCTCGCGCGGACGCGGCCAGACGGGGCGGCCGTGACCCCAGGGATGCGGGAACGCGTCGGAGCCGCGGGCCGCCTTCTCAAACTCGGCTTCGGTCGGGAGCTCCTTCTTGGCCCAGCGGACGTAGGTGCTGGCGTCGCCCCAGGCGATGCCGATCACCGGATAGTCCCCCCCTTGCGTGGGGGTGTTCCCGGGGGGCGGCGGAACCCGTTTCTTCTCCTCTTTCATGGCGGCACGATAGGCCTCGAACTCCTTCAAGGTGACTTCCGTGAGGTCCATATAGAACGGATCGAGGAACGCGACGAACTCGGGCGTGGTCTCCGGGGGGCCATCGTTCGAGCCCACACGGACGCTCCCCCCGGGGATGAACGCCATCACTTTCTTATCGGTCTCGCCGCGGATTCGTAACGGGTGGCCGTCGGGGCTGAAGCCATACTCGGGAATCGCTGTGAAGCCCTCGGGCAGCGTGACGGCGTTCGCGGGGGGCTGCGGCGCGACGACCGACGCGGCGGCGACCTGGAACTTCGTGGAATCGAACGCGGCGTGCCCGGCGGCGACCGCGAAGAGGTCGGCGGGATCGGTCGCCGGTGGGGCCGTCACCGTCATCAGGGGCTCGGATCCGCCGGAGACGAAGATGTCGTCGGGACTTTCATGGGGAAAGGGCGAGGTGTCTTTCGGCGGAGCTTTTTTCGGCAGCGGTTTGGGTTTGGGGGCGGCGGCCGCGCCGGCTTGCACGATCGGAACCGCGCCGCCGTCATCGCGGATCGGTCCGGGACGCTTGGCCTCGGGAAGCGGTTGCGTGCCGCCACACCCGGCGAGGAACCCGACGAGGCCGACCACGAACAACGACGCAACCGAAGGGAACAACACGCGGCGCATGCGAAGCGCTCCGTGAGCAGACGGGGAGGAGACCGCACCCGAGGGGGATTGTCCCCCTGATTCGCGGGGATCGCAAGCGGAAAGACCAATGGGTCGTCCTCGCCGAGCCGCGCGAGCTCGATACGGCGAATCGCCCCCGAGGCTCATCACCGATCGCCGACGGGCCGACGATGGGTGAGCTCAGGGGCGATGCGCAAGATTGTCTCGGCGCGGATCACGTGCCGCGTCAGCCCGCCTGCACCGTGATTTTCTGCGTTGTCGGGGCGGGTTGCGCCTTCGGCAGGACGACGTTCAAGACGCCGTTCTTGAACGTGGCGGAGACCCCTTCTCGATGGACCGGTTTCGGGAGCGGGACCACCCGTTCAAAGTGTCCGAACATCCGCTCGGTCCGGTGGACGTTGTGGTCGCTCGTCGTCCGTTCATCCTTCTTTTCGCCGCGGATTTTCACGGTGTCGTCAAGGAGTTCGACGTCGATGTCCGACTCGGACATGCCGGGGAGTTCCGCCGTCAGATGGACCGCTTCGTTGGTTTCGCTGACGTCGACCTGCGGGTAGAGTCCCGCCGAGTTCGCCCAGCCAAGCGGGTCCTGCCCGCGGAAGAAGACATCGAACGTGCGATTGATTTCATGCTGCAAGGCGGAAAACGGATCGCGCTCCGCCAACGGGGCGGGAGCGGCCCCTTTCCACGGAACCAGATGACGCAGAGACATGATGAGGCTCCTTTCCGAATCAAGAGTGAGCGATTCCGCGAGAGGCCGACCGCAGGCCGCGCGGCATGAGTCGGCCAGCTTCACGCGGCCGGCGCGGTTGCCCCGGCCGATCGATGTTCGGCGTCCACGCTGGTCAGCCCGCGAGGACGCTGATCTTCTTCGAGACCGCATGGTCGGCTTTGGGGAGACGAACCCGCAGGACGCCATCCTTCACGCGGGCTTCGATTTTCTGCCGATCGATCTGATCCGACAGCCGGAAGGTCCGGCGATAACCCCCGTCGCGGAGCTCCGAGTAGACGAGCTTCCCGGTCCCGAGATCGACGCGGGGAACGCGGGCGGTGAGGGTCAGGGTGTCGTGCTCGACGGTCAAGTCGGTCGAGGATTCGTCGGCTCCGGGAACAACGGCGACCAGTTCGATCGCCTCGGTCGATTCCCAAATCCGCACATTCGGCTGGAAGAAACGTTCGGTTTCGCAGCGTGGTCCACAGTTCGCGTCAGACATCGGAATGCTCCTGGTCCTCCGAACGCCGGAACCGGCCGCCCACGAACCCATTGCCATGCGACGCCAATTCGACAGTTTTCGGATTCTCGATAGTGCCACATTGCGATCTCCGTGCCATTCTCAGAAAAACGGAACTTATCACGACATTCGTGACCATCTCCTTGATTTTCTTCGAGTTAAGCCGTGAGGCCTCGACACGGGATTATTGGCCGACGCTCTTGACATAAAGCCATTTTGGCAGTTTCCGTCGTCACAGAGATTCGCGAATCAAAAAACTGCCACACTGGCATACGTCTTGGAGCATCCTCGCTGGGGAACGGTGCGAGTCTGGATCATCCTCCGTCCGCTGGCGAGCCGATGTAGGCGGAGACAACGGGATGTCGTCGGCTCGGGGTCCGCCCGCAGAGTCCCGCCTCTCGCATGTCGCTGACGCAGGATGCCCAGCTTCGCTTGTGATGCACGGAAGTCATGTCTGCGACTCTGTCAGGCTCGCGGGTCGCTGATGACCGGAGACGCCGCCGATTGGCCGTCTCGGGAGACGCCACCGGTACGGACCTCGAAGGGGTCGCCGGATTGGGCCTGACCCAGCTCCGCGAACGCCTCGCGGAACTCCCCTCGGCGTCCCCCTGGCTCCCGTACGCGACGTGGAAGCGGGTGGTGGTCCTGCTTGGCTTCTGGGGCGCGATTTTTCTGCTGGCGGGTCTGGTCTACCGCCCCCTCTGGTTGCCCGGCCCCCTCGCGCGGTTGGTGGTCCCCCTGACGACGGGGTCCGATCCGAAACTCGCCGGATTCGTTGACATCACCTTATGGCTACTCGCGGCGGAGTTCGCCGCGATCATCGGGTGGTATCGTTCGCACAGCCAACTCGATTTCTTCGGGCTCTATCGCTTGTGGGGATGGGTCGCGGGAACGTTCGCGGTGGCGGCGCTCTGTGCCGCCACCGGGCTGCCGCAGACGATCGCATCGTTGTACGCCGACCGTTTGACGTGGTTGACCTGGCGACGCGAGACGCTGGCGTGGCTGGTCCCCGTGGTGCTGGGAGGCTGTCTGGCGGTGGCGTGGGCCGCGCGCGACGCCCGTCGCTGCCTGAGCGCGCGGATTCTGCTCCATCTCGCCGGATGGTTTGGGTTTGCGTACGCTGTCGGCAGACTCTACGAGCCGGAATGGGGCTGCGAGGCGTGGTACGTCCCCGCGATGTTGATCGGCCGCTGGACCGGTTTGGGCTTGCTGGTGACGGCGCTCTGGCGGCAGGCGTGCTATGTCGCTTACATCTGCCCCGATCCCCCCGACCGAAAGACGGGGCGGACGGCGTGGCAACTCATCGGCGGTCTTTGCGCCGGCTTGTTCGGCGGATGGTGGCGACGAACCGCGGCCGTCGAACAGACGACCCCAAAACGCGGACGGCGCAAGAAAGCGGACGGGGACGGCGAAGAGGAGACCGCGACACCCCGCCGCCGCCGCAAAACCACCACGAAAAAGAAGCCGACCCGCACCCGGCGGAAGGCCGCGGTGACGGAGGAAGAGACCTACGAATCGGAGGAGGATGGTTCCGGCGAGGGCTGGGAGGAAGAAGCGGAAGAGGGGACCGACGCGGAGTCGAGCGGCGGTCAGGAAGAGTGGTCGGAAGATGATGAGCTGGCCCAACTGGAAGCCCTGACGCGCCCCGATCCCGCGCCGTCACCCAGCCCGTCGAACCGCACGAACGGTTCGAGTCCAAAGTCGTCGCCAACCAAGACGTCGTCTCAACCCGACGATGACGAGAGCGAGGGCGACTACGGCGGGGTCGACCAAGGGCACTCCAAGGACGAACTGTTCAAGGGACTCAGCAAGCGCCAACGCCGCGAACTCAAGCGGCAACAACGCGACAAATCACGCGGCGAGGATGACGAGTGAGCTGATCGCCCGGGATCACATCGCCATGCCGGTACGGCTCGTGTCGCGATCTATTCCTCGTGCGGCGGCGGCATCGAGCGGCGCGTCGCAGCTCGGGGG
>CAYRVS010000023.1:11150-22875 GCA_964427725.1 uncultured Planctomycetaceae bacterium
GGGGGGGGGCGGGAAGTTCCCCGACGGTTCCGACGGCTCGGCATCAAGGCTTACGGTGTAAGGCGGTGGGGGCCGGCTGGTATGTTCGTGCAGACGGCCGTCACTCAGGCACACCCCGTAGGAACCAGCCATGCATCCGACGCGTCAGGATCTGCCCGAGAGTATCCGTACCCACGTCGCCGCGATCTTGAACGAGCGGCTCGCCGATGTCCTGGACCTGGGACTGCAGGCGAAACAGGCCCATTGGAACGTCAAGGGGCCCCAGTTTCTGCCGCTGCACGAACTCTTTGACGAGCTGGCCGGCGAACTCGCCGAGCAAGCGGACGAGCTCGCGGAACGGATCACGGCGCTTGGCGGCACGGCGGAGGGAACCCTCGCCGCGATCGCCGGCAGCACGAAACTCGCCCCTTACCCACTGACCCACACCAGCGGCCGCGACCATCTGACCACGCTCGGCAACGCCTTGGCGACCTACGGCCGACAGGTCCGCCAAGACATCGACCGCACCGCGGCACTGGGCGACGCCGATGCGGCCGACCTCCTGACCGGCATCTCCCGCGCGGTCGACAAGCGGTTGTGGTTCTTCGACGCGCAATTGCATGGGACATAGCGTCAGAGTTCCTGGTCCGTTCGGCGGGGAAGTCCAGTGGGAGGAGCAGCCTGCCGACCCGATGACCGGCCAACCGAAGCCGCGATATCCGCCCCCCGGTTTCCCGTTCTGGCGCCGACAATTGATCGTCGATCCCCAGGCGTCATGAACCCATGCCGACACACGGATGACCGCGGTCCGTCGTGCAGGGCCGGTTCCAGCTTCAGCGGCTGGTTGTTCCGCCGGGCTCGGCGTCCTGGGCTGCCGGAATAGGCCGAAGCCGGCAGATGTCGGCCGGGGGAACCGGCCGACATCACCGTCCGTCAAACGTAGGGATACAGATTCCGCCGGGCAGGATTGCCCAAGTCGGCGAGGTTGATCGGGGCGACCGCTGTGCGGAAGGCGGCGAGGGCTTGGGTCGTGGGAGTCCGCGGGTCGTCGAGCTGAGCGCGGACTTCGTCGAAAATCGCGGTCAACGCGGGATCGTCGGCGGCGAGGAAGGAAGGTGGGGACTCGTGGGGGGCCGTGCGGCGGCGGTGTTCCGACCAGATCGCCGTCAGGAAGTAGAACAGCGACCAGGCGATCATGCGCGGGAAGTCGGCGAAGTGGCGGTAGCCGCCGGCGACGATCCGGTCGATCCGCAGAATCTCCAGCCTCGTGAGACGCGCATACTCCGCGAGCGCGGCGGGTTGCGTGTGGCGGGCCCAATCGTATTCAAGGATCGTCAGCAAGCGTTCGAGGCCGATCAGCGTGTGACTGTTCCCCGTGCTGTGAAGTGGATCAATGAAGCCGGCGGCGGTGGGGAGCAGCGCCCAATTCGGGCCCGCGATGTCGGCGGTAAGGCGTTGCAGGCGGCCGGTTCGGACAAGCCCCGTGTCCGGCCCGATCAGTTTGGCGTGGGCGTATTGCGCGCCGATCGACGGATAGCGGTCGAGGAGTTGTCGCCATTCGGTCTGGGGGGTGAGGTTCGTGTCGACGGGCGTCGCGAGGGCGAACCCCGCCGAGGTCACGCCCTGATCGAACCGCAGGTTCCACATCCACCCTCCGGGAAAGATGTGATGGAGCGCGGCGTCATCGGCGGCGAAGGGATGCGGGGCCGAATCTCCCCCCGCGGCGCGGTAGATCGTCTCCCACGGGAGAACGTCGGTGAAATGTCCGTACAGCCCGCGCGACCAGGTCTCGAGGTCCGCGGTCGCGTCGGCGAGGTTCAACTGCCGCCGCAGAAAGCCGCCATCGCCGGAGGCGTCGAGGATGAACCGGGCGGTCGCATGGAAATCGGGTTCGCCCCGGAGCTCCCAGCCGTGGGATGTCGCCTTGAGGGCGGTGAGTCGCGTCGACTCGTGGAGAGGAATCCCCGCCGCGACGACTTGTTCGGCGAGGAAGTGATCGAAGTCGGCCCGGACCCAATGCGTGTCGGCATCGGCGGGACCGTGGCTCGCCGCGACCAGCAGTTCGTTGCCGCGTTCAGGATCGGGCGTGAAGGCTTGGCCGGGGTGATGCTGGAAGTAGCTGAAGCCGCGTTTGAGACCGACGCCGAGGGTCGGATAGGTCGCTTTCCACGAGGCATAATTCGCGAGGGGTTTGAGCCACGGGAGTTCGTAGCGCTCGGCGAGCCCTTCGAGAATCAGATTGGCGAGGGGGGTCGACGATTCCCCGATCGCGAACCGGGGATGTCGGCGGGCGTCGACGACGATCGCGGCGCGGCCGATGCGTTGGGCCAGCAAGGCCGCGAGCGACCCGCCAAAGCCCGAGCCGATGATGAGCAGATCGGCATCGAGAGGTGCGGCGGACATTTTTCGCCCATCGCACGGGCGAAGCCCGTGGCACGCGGATCACTTGTGGAACCGGCGGATCATTCGGCACGTGATCAATGGCGCGGGGCCGGAGATCGTGGTCGACCTACGGCCCCGGCGGACAAGCATCATGGAGCATCCGCCGGGTTACGGCGAGACGGTCCAATCGTACGTGTTGAGCTCCAACACGAGGAAAATGATCCCCATGATGAGCGCGGCGAGGGAGACGAACAGCAGGCCGACGTAGATGTCCGGAGCCTGATTGGAATCAGAATTTCGTGGTGACATTGTCCTGGACCTCGATCGTGCTGTTGGGGGCGGTTTCGACGATCACGCCGACCGACTTGTCGGGCCGGACGTCTTCCAGGCGCACGCGGCCCAGATACTTGTCGTTGCGGAAGACGGTAAGGGTATGGCCCTGCAGCATGCCGTCATCCTGCCCAAGCGAGACTTCGACGAGGATGCGGTTCCCCTTCTCTTCCTTGCGGGCGGCGGTGATCTTGCCGCGGACGGTGGGGGGCGGGGCCGCGCCGACGGTCATCATGCGGACGTCGGTGGGGAGATCCTTCGACGCGAGGAACGACCGCATGGTGGCGTTCGTCTTCAACAGCGCGTCGTATTTTTCGGCCGTCTGCTTCAGGGCCAGTTCAACGCCGAAGAGTTGGTCCCGGGTCTTGTTGAGCTCGATCACCAGCGAATCCCGCGATTGGTTCAGCTCCATGTTCCGCGCCCGTTGGACCTGCGCCTCTTTGGTCCGTTCTTCCGATTCCTGGATGTTGAGGTCGGCGAGGTTCCGCTGGCCGTCGAACGCGGTCTTCAGCGACTTGTTCTCGGCGTCGAGCCGCCTGGTTTCGTCTTCGAGCGACTTCGCGCGGCCTTCCCAAGTCGTCTTCTCGTTGTCGGAGTTCTTCAGTTGCTCCTGCAACTGGGCGATCTGGGCGTCGCGGCTGGCGACTTCCTGCTGGGCCGTGGTTTTGGCCGTATTGGCGTTGGTCTCCGCCGTCTTCAGTTTCGCCTTCCAGTTCGCCTGGGCGGTGAAGACCGCTCCCGCGAACCCCATGAAGAGGACGCTCATGAAGAGGTGGACGACCACCAGCACTTTGCCGAGAAACGTCATGGATCGCCCTTTGGCCGAGGCCCGATTCGCGAATGGTGTGTCGAAGGTTGGTTCGTCGCGGTCGAGGAGGCCCCGACCGATTGGCGGATAGCGAGGTCGTTAGGGAGCCGATGTCGCGGTCGGCACGGGAGCTTCATAGCTGGCGCCGGTCATCTGCGACTTCAAAATCTCTTGGCGACGTTCGAGGCGTTGCCGGTTCTGTTGCAGGATCAGCAGCTCCGCCTCGAGGGCCCGCTGTTGCTCGGCGGCGGCGAAGGTGTCGTCCCGCAGGAGTTCCAACTGGTTCCGCAGCCGCAGGACTTCAAACCGCAACTCCTTGAGTTCGGCTTGCAGCTGCAGCGCCTGGCTGCCGGCCTGCGTCAGTTCGTCGGTCGTCTGGGTGATTCGCGTCGCCATCGCCTGGAGTTGGGCCGACCAGAGGGCCCCATGCTTTTCCAGTCCGGCGACATCGGTGACGACGAGTTGTTTCGCCGCGTCACGCTGCGGGGTCAGTGCGGTGATGCGTCCCTGGATGTCCTGCAATTCGGTCCGCATTTCGTCCATGACCCGTTTCTGAGCCTTGAGAACGACGTCGGCGAGGATCGGAGACGAACCGACCTGTTCCCCCGTGAGTCGATGCGTCCCGACGTAGGTAATGTTCCCCGCCGATTCGTTCTTGGCGATGCCGACCTTTTCGGCGACGCCGGGGTGATCGCCCAGCGCGGTCCAATTGGGGCCCCCGGACACCATCGCGGCGGCGAAGGCGGCAAAGCCCAGGCTGGCGACGGCGACGAAGATCACCAGAAGTTTGGCCAACCGCGTCATGCGTTGCTTTCGACCATGGGAGCCGGAGGAATGGAACGGCGAACTTGGTCACAGTAAGTGTCGCGGGCGGCCAGGGGCATCACGGCGACATCCCATGAGGGACGTTCGACCGCAAACCCCACTGACGCAAGTCAGCGGCCTACGACCGTCAACCTTCGCGGCAACCACACCTATCGGGATGTATCACGAATCGACCGTCGGAATGAGGTTGATTCGTGCCCGCCGAGATGCGATCCATGCCTCCACGCCATCCACCGAAGTTGATGGGGATCGTCACCGTCCCGCGGCGCTCCTCTTCAACAAAATAGTACAAGTCGCCAAAAATCCGTGTCAACGAGATTCCCGCGGCAGACTTCGCGGTCCCCTGGGACCGGACGACCACAACGATTGTGACAACCGGTCGCCCCGAACCGGTTTCCTGCCCGCTCACGGAGCGAGGTTCGCTCGGATCCTTGGTGCGGAACGATCCCACCGGTGGCCCGACAGGTTCCGCTCCCCTCCTTGGTTCGGCTGTTGTCGGGAGCGACTGAAACTTCTCGCGGCCGCCCCCCCCCAGATGTTTTTTTGGCAAAACCGGATTGGGAGCTATTGCCGGTTGTACGGGTTGTCTGGAAGATACGGGGATCACCTCACGTGAGATCGAGCCAACCCCCAGAACTGTACGATTCAGCGGAATCGTCAGGTTTCGACTAATCAACTCTCCCCATACCGCGGGCCGCTGCATGACCGAGAGTGCCACGTTTCAGATGGAGGCGGATCGCGACCGGGCGGTCTTGACGCTGCTCCCCAAGTTGAATCAGATCGCCTGGGCCGACATCGAGCACGTTGGCTCGCAGATGATCAGCCGGATCGGGGGGATGTCGAATCCCAAAGTCCTGGTCGACCTGACCTCTTTGGAATACATGGGGAGCGCCCAACTCGCGTTGGTCGTGCGGCTCTTCAAGTTGATCAAGGAAAAGAACGGAGCGATGGTGGTGGCGAATCGCCATCCCATGGTTTTGGAAGTCTTGACCCTCGCCGGCCTCAACAAGATCTGGACCATCGTCGATTCCCGCGAGGCGGCTCAGAAGCTGTTGGGGGGCGCGCCGGCGAGCCCCTCCGATCGGGAATCCGACGACAGTCCCCTCGCCGCCTATCTCGGCATCGGGTTGGTGGCGCTCGCCTTGTTGGCGTTGGGGGCGGGGTTGTCGGGGTCGCCGCGGATTCCCGCCGCGACCGCGTTCTGGGGCGCGATCGGGACCGCCGCCGGAGCGTTTCTTTGTGGGTTGATCGCGGTCTTCACCAGTCAAGGGGGGGGCCGCAACCTGGGGGCGATCGTGCTGGTCGTTGGGTTGGGGCTGGGCCTCGCCGGGGGCTTCCTGCAGACGCAAGCCCCCGCCAAGCCTGCCGAGCCCGCCCCTGGAAAGACCGAGCACGCCGCGACCGCCTTGTCCCCCCCCAGCGCCGAGCCACAGCCCGCCGTCGCATCGGGGACTACGGTCGACGACTCAGCGCCGGCCGCCGAGAGTCCGCCCGCGAATGACTAGCGTAGCCCTGGACCTGACGCCGCGGACGTCGGTCAACGCCCGGTGTCCGCGTGACGATATGCAGCCCGCTCGAAGCTCCGCCCGCGACGCCCCTCATCGCATCCCTCAATAACCTACGACCGCCGCCAGGAGTTGCACCATGTCCGACCCCGCCGCGGGGGCCCTGACGCCCCCTTCGGAAAGCCGGCAGAAGGCTCTGCAGGAAGAGCTGCGCAGTCTGGTCGACCTGGTCGGCCCCGCGCCGCTGGTCGACCTGCTCCTCGAACGCGCCTTTCAGATTCACGCGACCGACATTCACCTCGACCCCACCAAAACCGGACTGCGCGTCCGACTGCGCGTCGACGGCATGCTCCACGACGTACTGCAATTGCCCGCGGAGATGATGTCGCAGGTCGTCTCCCGCGTGAAACTGATGAGCGGGATGGACATCACCGAACGCCGCATCGCCCAAGACGGCCATATCTCGAGCGCGGTCCTCAAGCATCAACGCGACGTCCGCGTCGGCAGCGGGCCCAGCATCCATGGCGAACGCCTCGTCATGCGGCTGATGCCCGACACCACCACCTTCAATCGCCTCGAGGAACTCGGCCTGGAAGAGACCCAAATCACCCAGGTCCGCGACGCCCTGAAGCGACCCTACGGCATGATGCTCAGCGTCGGTCCCGTCGGGAGCGGCAAAAGCAGCACGATGTATAGCTGCCTCGAGCTCCTCAACGACCCCGGCCGCAGCCTGGTCACCATCGAAGATCCCGTCGAACGCCGCATCGAAGGGATCAGTCAGATTCAGACCGATCCGAAGATCAATTTCGGTTTCGTCGAGGCGCTCCGCGGGATTCTGCGGCAAGACCCCGACGTGGTGATGGTCGGCGAAATCCGCGATCCGGAAACGGCCCACATCGCGATCCGCGCGGGGCTCACCGGGGTCCGCGTCCTCAGCACCCTGCACGCCAACGACGCCACCGCCACGGTCGACGTCTTCCGCGACTTCGACGTCCCGCCGATGTTCATCGCCGACAGCGTCAACTGCATCCTGTCGCAGCGACTGTTGCGGAAGGTCTGCCGGTCGTCGTTCGAGGAATACACGCCGGACGCCGCCGAGGCCGCGATGCTCGGTCTCGACGAGCAGGCGGCGTCCCACATGCGGCTGCGGCGCGGGATTCCGTCCGACGTCAACTTCCACACCGGTTATTCGGGCCGGACGGGGATCTTCGAGGTCCTGCCGATTGACGCCGAACTGCGCGCCGCGATTCTCGCCGGCAAAAGCGGCGGGGAACTCCGCCAGCTCGCCATTCAGCGCGGCCTGCAAACGCTCGAAGCCTCGGCGATCAACAAGGTGCGGCTGGGGATCACCACACTGGAGGAGATGCACCGCGTGCTGATCGTTCAATAAGCCGCGGCGTCCCTCTGGATGCCGACATGAGGGGGCTCGGACGGCAGGCTGTGATGCCCGTCAACCGAACCATGCGGATGCCCCATCGCCGGAGGTGACCATCATCACGACAAACAGACCGCGGGGGCTGCCGGGCGACCGCGGAAGGAATTTCGGGCGGGAGTGGTCGATGCGACGGCGAACGATGACGTGGTTGACGGCGCTCTGCGCGGGGTTGTGCGGCATCGCGCAAGTTACGGCGCAGACCGCGAAGCCGGGGGACTGGCCGTGGTGGCGCGGGCCCAACTTCAATGGCGTCGCCGAAGCGGGGCAGGACATCCCGCTGGACTGGGGTGACAGTCGGAACCTCCTCTGGAAGGTGCGGGTGCCGGGCCGCGGGCATGCCTCCCCCACGGTGGTGGGGTCGAAGATTTTCCTGTCGACCGCCGACGAACGATCACAAAGCCAGGGGGTGGTCGCGTTCGATCGCGACACCGGCAAGCAGTTGTGGTTGACGCCGATTTCGCAGGGAGGATTCCCGAAGACTCATCCGAAGAATACGCACGCCACGCCGACGGTCGCCTGCGACGGCGAACGCCTGTTCGTCGCGTTTCATCATCACGACAAGCTGACGCTCGCCGCGCTTGATCTCGACGGGAAGCGGCTGTGGACCGAAGAGCTCGGCCCGTACGCGCCGCGGTTGTACGAATACGGCTACGCCCCCTCGCCGTTGCTCTATCGCGACAACGTCATCCTCTGCGCCGACTACGAAGGGGGCGGCTATCTCGTGTCGCATGAGCGGGCGACCGGCAAGCGCGTCTGGCGGTCGAAGCGCCCCGTCTCCTACAGCTTCTCGTCCCCTGTCGTCGCGACGGTCGCGGGGCGGGAGCAACTCCTGTTAAGCGGCTGCGCCGTCGTCGCCGCGTACGATCCCGGCACGGGGGCGGAGCTTTGGTCGACCCCCGGCACGACGATGGCCACCTGCGGCACGATGGTCTGGGACGGCGACCTCGTCTTCGCCAGCGGCGGGTATCCCCAGGCGCAGACGATCTGCGTGAAAGCCGACGGTTCCGGGCGGGTGGTCTGGAAGAACAACGTCAAGTGTTACGAGCAATCGATGCTCGCCGTGAATGGCTACGTCTACGCCTTGAGTGATCAAGGGATCGCGTATTGTTGGCGCGGAGCCGATGGCCGCGAGATGTGGAAGCAGCGGCTGTCGGGACCGGTGTCGTCGTCTCCGGTGCTGGTGGGGGACGCGATTCTGGCGACGGTCGAGGACGGCACAACGTACGTCTTCCGCGCCAATCCCGAGCGGTACGAAGCGATCGCCAAGAACAAGTTGGGCGACGAGGGCTTCGCGACGCTCGTCGTCTGCGGCGATCGGATTTACCTGCGCGGCGCGACGGGTGGCGGCAACAGCCGCGAAGAATGGCTCTACTGCGTCGGCAAATGACGCGCGTTCAACAGCCCCATGAGGGATCGCCAAAAACCGTGCAGCGCACGATCGCCATGTCTGGCCATCAACCATCAACCCCGCCCCCACGGCGGGCTGACGCCGCGCCGCTCCTTACGGTTGGGGCTGCTCACTCGGTCGCGAAGAGCGCGTCGACGAAGGAGTCGGGGCTGAAGAGTTGCAGGTCGTCGATTTGTTCGCCGACGCCGACGTATTTCACCGGCGTTCCCAACTGTTGGCGGATCGCGACCACGACGCCCCCTTTGGCGGTCCCGTCGAGCTTGGTGAGAATGATCCCCGTGCAGGCGATCGCTTCCGAGAATTGCTGGGCCTGACGGACGCCGTTCTGACCGGTCGTCGCGTCGATCACCAGCAAGCTTTCATGGGGCGCGCCGGGAATTTTCTTGTCGATGACGCGGCGGATCTTTTCGAGCTCCTTCATCAGATTCTGCTGCGTATGCAGCCGACCGGCGGTATCGATCACCAGATACTCAACCCCCAGCTTGAGGGCCTCCTCGCAGCCGGCGTAGGCGACCGCCGCCGGATCGGTCCCGCTCGGCCGCGTGACGATCGGGCAGCCCAGCCGCTGACTCCATAACGTCAGTTGTTCGACGGCGGCGGCGCGGAAGGTGTCGCCCGCCGCGAGCAACACGGTCTTCCCCTGCGACTGAAGCAACTTCGTCAGCTTGGCGATCGAAGTCGTCTTCCCCGTCCCGTTGACCCCGGAGATGAGGATCACGGTGGGTGGATGGGCCGCGGTGCTCAACGGGGAGAGGGGCTGATCCGGATCCCAGGTGACGTTCGCTTCGCCGCGCAGAATCGACTTGAGGGTCGCTTTCACCGTCCCCCAGATGTCGGCGAGTTCGACGGTGCGGCCTAGGTAGCCGACGCGGAGGTTGTCGATGATCTGTTTGGCGGCGACGACCCCCATGTCGGTACGGATCAGCCCCGCCTCGAACTTTTCGAGCTGCGCCTCGTCGAGAATCGTGCCCGACTTGAAGAGGTCGCGGAGGTCGGTCTGCAGCAGTTGCTTGGTCTTCTGCAGACCTTGCTTCAAGCGATCGAACCAGCCCATGCGTCGCAGTTCATTTCCGGGCACGCGAAATCCGGCGTGGATGCCGCGGCCCCTTTGGCGTTGGATTGTCTATCGGGGGGAAAGTATAGGCCCGTGAGATGCGCAGGGGCAACGATTCAACATGATCGATCCGCCGGCGCCGCGGGGGGCCTGGACACCACGCGGCCGTGGTGGATCGACCGAGGATGGCTCAGCGATTCGCCGACTCGTCGGGCGTGTCGGCGGTCCGCAGTTCGGGGAGGCGCAGTTGCCAACGGAGCGCGATCAGCCGCAGCCCCACCGTGACCCCCGCGCCGACAAGCAGATTGAGGGACTGACCCGGTCGCAGCGCGTGGAGCAGCAGGTAACTCGCCGCCCCGGCGAGCCCCGCCGTCGCGTAGAGATTGATGTGGGTCCGAAAGACCAGCGGAATCTGCCCGCATAAGACGTCGCGCAGAATCCCGCCGGCGACGCCGGTCGCCAACCCCAGCACCAGACAAATCGGCCAGGCATGCCCCAGGTTCGCCGTCTTCGAGGTCCCCAGCATCACCACGAAGGCGAGAAAGAAAGCGTCGGCGATTTGCAACAGCGACGCCGGCGGCGTCACGAACCGCACCGCGAAGAACATCGCCCCGGCGGCGAGCACCCCGATCACCACGAAGCTCGAGCTCTCGACCCAATAAACCGGCACATCGAGGATCAGATCGCGCAGCGTGCCGCCCCCCATCGCGGTGACGAGTCCCAAGACGATCACCCCGAAGAGATCGATCTGCTTCCCGCGCCCCGCCAGCACGCCCGTCGCGGCCCCAAACGCGACCGCCAGATGTTCGAGCACCAACCGCAACGTCATTCGGATCTGTTCCTGCAGCCGGCATGATGCCATAGCGCGGGGCGGGTGCCCCGCGCTATGGCAAGCTCACATAACGCTCATGGCGAATAACACACAATGGTCATAGGCCGGGGCACCCGCCCCGGCTGTTGGGAACAGGATTCCGACCTCGGAGACGAGCGACGCGTCGTCGACCGGTTCTCCGTCGTGGCGCACCGGAGCACCGCAAAGCGGGGAAAATCATCGCCTACGATGGCGAATTCCCCGGTCGCGGGGAAGAATGACACCGGGTCACGCCGGATGGTTCCCCGGGGAATCGGCAACGCGTGGGCCGACCCATCCCCCATGTTCCCGTCACTTGTCGCCCCGATAGGCGTTCGTCGATGGATTTCGCATCGATCGTCAACATGGCCAGCAACGCGATTTATCCGTTGCAGGCGATCACCGCCTTCCAAGGGGTGTTTTTGTGTCTGCTGCTGGTGCGGCGGATCGCCATCAAGCGGTTCGCCAGCCCCGCCGCCGCGACCAATTTTTTGAACGAGGTCCGCGGGCTCCTCGCCCAGAAGAAGTTCGATGAGGTCGCCCAATTTTGCGATTCGCCCCCCTACTGGAGCAAGGCGACCTCCCAGTTAATTCTGGTCGCCCTTGCGGAACGGAGTCGGCCGATTCCCAAGCTGCGGGCGCTCCTCGCGGAACGGTTCAACACGGAAATCGTCGCCGATCTGGAATATGGTCTGTCATGGGTCAACACGATCGTGAAGACCGCCCCGATGCTGGGGCTGCAGGGGACGGTCCTCGGGATGATCGCCGCGTTCGCCAAGATCGCCGGGCGACAGAAATCGGGGATCGACCCGTCCGATCTCGCCGCCGACATCAGCTTCGCCTTGTGGACGACCGCGATCGGGCTGTTCGTCGCGATCCCGCTGGTGCTCGGGGCGGCGGCGATTCAGGTCCGCATCGGGCGGTTGCAGGACTCGGTCCAGCGGCAGCTCGGCGAGTTTCTCGAAGCGCTGGAAGCGGCCCTTGGTGACGGACGGCGGAAATCATGAGCGGCCGCGCGCTATTCGGCGATGAGGATCCGTGGGCGCGGGCGAAGACGTCCGACGGCGAAGTCGACATGACCGCGATGATCGACTGCACGTTCCTCCTGCTGATCTTCTTCCTGGTGACGATCAAGTTCAAATCGCTCGA
>CAYRVS010000023.1:22885-24759 GCA_964427725.1 uncultured Planctomycetaceae bacterium
TGCAAAGTCAGCCCGACATCGATCTGCCGATCGCGCTGCACAGCGTGGGGGTCGAGACGCCGGGCGCGGCGATCGTGACGATTCGCGCGGGAACCCCTTCGACCGGTCCACAGATTCTGCTGGGGGACGGCGTGGGGGACGAGGCGACGATCGACGACATCCGCCGGTTCGTCTCCGAAGCGGTGACCGCCGGCAAGGCGAACATCGTGGTGAAGGCCGAGGGGGACGTCTCACATGGATTTCTGGAGGACGTCGTCCGACAAATCACCGCCGTCGAAGGGGCGAAATTGTACGTCGGCGTGGGCGACCAACCCGAATGACGCCACGCCGTTTTGCCGCGACCCGCAGGGGAGCGCGGGATCCCGCCACCGTGTAAGACCCTCGCATGCCGATCCGGTTTCGTTGCCAACACTGTCGCGGCCTGATGAGCATCTCCACCCGGAAGATCGGCGTGGTGGTGGCGTGCCCGACGTGTGGCGAGCCGATCCTCGTCCCCGAACAAGACGATCTCGAACTCCCCGGCTCGCGCGCCGTCCCTCCCGCACCCGGCATCGCCCCCTCTCCCGTCGAACCGAGCCCCGAAGAAGCGGTCCGGTTCGACGCCATTTTTGCCGACGAACCCGTCGCGCCCGTGCCTGCGGAACAGGTCCCTACGACACCGGCACCGGAGTCCGAACCCCCTTCGCCCTTCATTCCCCCGTTGGTGCGGCCGCCGCTCCCGTCCGATGTCCGCGAACGCTTCGAGCTGCCGCCAACACCGGCCGCCGAAGCGCGAATCGACCGGACCACGTCGGTTCATGAAACCGAGGACGATGCCGACGACGGCAGCTTCCCCCAACAGGCCCCGCGCTTCCAACAAGATGAACTCGACCTCACCGCGATGGTCGACGTCGTCTTTCAACTCCTCATCTTCTTCATGGTCACCGCGTCGTTCAGCCTGCAGAAGACGATCGAGGTCCCCACGCCCGATCAGCCCAAACAAGGAGTGTCGGCGGCGCTGCAGCCCCTCGAAGAACTGCAAGACGTCGCGATCCTGGTCAAGATCGACGACCGCAACGCCGTGACCATCGACGACGAGCCGTTGGGGGATCTGTCGCAACTGACCAACACGCTCCGCGAGCACATGCGCCGCGATCAAAAGAGCGAACTGATCCTGACGGCGGCCCGGAACGCGACCCATCGCACGGTGATCGCCGTCGTCGACGCCGCCAACGAAGCGGGGATGCAACGCATCCGGATGGCGACTTCCCGCGCGGCGGATTGACCGCGCCCAGGTCCGCGATCAACGACTCATCCGCCAGGCGGCAACATAGGCCGGGGCACCCGCCCCGGCCGCGGGTCGTAGCCTCCGTTCGCCACGCGTGCCGTCCATCGCCGCTCACACCGCGTCCACTCCCTTTGCCAAGACCCGCGAATTACGCCACGATACGGCCGCGACGATCATCCTTGAGGCCAGCGGCCTCGCCTATCACGCACGGGAACCAGCATGGCGGCGGTGGACGACGACTATTCCGAACTGACGCAACTCCTCACGAACGCCGAACTGCTCGGCAGTTGCGCGGCGGTCCTGAGCTGGGACGAGCAGACCTACATGCCGCCGGGAGGGGCCGAGCATCGGGCCAATCAACTCGGGCTCCTCGCGGGCTTGACCCATGAACGCCGGACCGCGCCGCGGATCGGCGAGCTCCTCGACCGGCTGGAGTCCGCGGGCAATCTCGGCGATGAATTCGACGACCGCCGCGTCAATATCCGCGAAGCCCGCCGGGTCTATGATCGGGCGACGAAACTGCCGCAGGCGTTGGTCGAGGAGCTCTCGCGGACGACGTCGCTGTCCGGCAGCCGCCCCTCGCGGATCGAGAAGCGGATCGTGCGCT
>CAYRVS010000023.1:24769-44189 GCA_964427725.1 uncultured Planctomycetaceae bacterium
CATTGGATGGCAGCCCGCAAAGACGCCGACTTCGCCAAGTTTCTGCCGTGGCTCGAAAAGTTGATCGCCTTGAAACGCGAAGAAGCCGCGGCGATCGGCAGCCCGACGGGCGTTGCTTACGACGCCTTGCTCGATGATTACGAACCCGGCATGACGGCCGCCGAGATCGCCGCCGTCTTCGCCCCGTTGCGCGAAGCGCTGGTTCCGTTGGTCGCGGCGATCCAAGCCGCCGGCCGCAAGCCGCGGACCGAGATCGTCGAACGGCATTACCCGGTCACCGCGCAGCAGGTCTTCGTCGAAGCCGCCGCGCGACGGATCGGGTTCGATTTCGAGCAAGGCCGCATCGATCGGTCGGCTCATCCGTTCTGCAGCGGCTTCGGGCCCGGCGATTGCCGCCTGACGACGCGGTATCACGATCATCACTTCAACTCCGCCTTTTTCGGCGTCCTGCACGAGGCGGGGCACGGCATTTACGACCAGGGGCTGCGGACCGACGCCTTCGGTCTCGCCTGCGGTCAGGCCTGTTCGCTGGGGATTCACGAGTCGCAATCGCGGATGTGGGAGAACTTCGTCGGCCGCGGTCTCGACTTCTGGACCTACTTCTATCCTTCGGCTCAACAGGCTTATCCGGTCGCCTTGGGAGAGGTTTCGCTTGCTGACTTCCATTTCGCGATCAACGACGTCCGCCCGTCGCTGATCCGCGTCGAAGCCGACGAAGTGACCTACAACCTCCACATCATGCTGCGGTTTGAACTCGAACAGCAGCTGATGGCGGGAAGCCTGGAGGCCGCCGATGTCCCGACCGCGTGGAACGAAACCTTCCAGCGGTACTTCGGGATGACCCCGCCCGATGACGCGAAAGGTTGTTTGCAAGACATTCACTGGGCCGCGGGGTTGATGGGCTACTTCCCGACGTACGCCCTCGGCAACATGTACGCAGCCCAGTTCTTCGCGACCGCCGAGCGGGAGATCGGCCCGTTGGGCCCGCAGTTCGCCCAAGGGGAATTCCAGCCCTTGAAGGACTGGCTCAACGCGAAGATCCATCGGCACGGCAAGCGATATCCCGCGAACCGGCTGGTCGAAGTCGTGACCGGCGCGCCGTTGTCGCACGTGCCGCTGATGAAGCATCTGACGGAGAAGTTCACGGCGCTCTACGAGTTGTAATCCACACGTTGTGAGGGTCTTCGCCTCGACGCCGGGTGGCTGGGGTTGGACGAAGGCCGCCCCCAGTCCGTCGCGCCCAACATCGTCTCAACCACCCTGGGGGCAGGCGAAGACGCCTGACCCCAGCCACCCCGATCAGCGCGACAATTTGCAGGTACCATGTCCCATTCGATGACAGTTCGCACACTCCCCGGATCAAACATCGAGTTGGTGCGCGACGTCGCCGCACGGCGGCCGCGCGTCGCCGTCTTCGATTTCGACGGCACCGTCAGCCTGATTCGCGGGGGGTGGACCGACTTGATGGTCGGCATGATGGCCGAATCGCTCGAACCGCTATGTCGACCTGAGGAATCGGTCGCCGCGCTCCATCGATTGATCCGGGACTACGTCTTGTCGCTGAACGGCGCCCCGACGATTCATCAGATGGAACGCTTTGCTCGCGAACTGCGCGACCGGGGCGGCGATCCGGCTCCGGCGGCGGTCTATCACCAGGAGTATCTGCGACGCTTGGGAATCGTGATTCAGGAACGCAAAGGCCGACTGCGCGCGGGGGCGTGCACGGCGGCCGACCTCGTCGTTCCCGGGACGCATGCCTTTCTGGAAGCGTTACGGGAACGCGGCGTCGAGTTGACGCTCGCCAGCGGCACGGAGATCGAATTCGTCCGCGAGGAAGCCGAGTTGCTGGGGCTCGCCCCCTACTTCGAGGGACGCATCCACGCCCCCGGCGCGGAACCGCGGGCCTTCACCAAACGCGCGGTGATGGAAGACCTGTTGACCCGGCATGGCATCGACGGGGCCGGCCTCGTGAGCTTCGGGGACGGCTTGGTCGAAACCGAAGCGGCGACCAGCTTGGGCGGAATCGCGGTCGCCGTCTGCTGCGACGAAACCCACCGCAGCGGCGTGATCGACGGCCCAAAACGGGACTCCCTCGTCCCCGCCGGCGCGGCGCTCGTGATGGGGGATTACCGCGAAGCTCAATCGCTGCTCGATTACCTGTGGGCGTAGACCACGGGGATCGTCAGGCATTCGCGAAAGCTCCATCCGAGCCGCCGCGTGTCGCGGCGGTGGGTTTGCGATCTGGATGCGTGAGCTGGATCGAAAGGCCGCCGGGGATCGAGTCCATGAAGCTTGTCGTCGTCGCGACCCCGGTAGCCTGAGGACAGGCAACCTGGGCGATCCGCGATGTCTTTACACAACAATACTTTGCAGCTACTCTTCTCTCATGTACCGGAACGCAGCAGCGGGAAAACGAAGGCGGCAGATGGATGAAAGACTTCGCCACGTATGTGGAAAATCTTGCAACCCTCGTTGAACGGGTTTCCGACGGTCGGAAGCCACTCGACCTGAGCGAGTTTGCTCCGGCACTCGATGGTGAGCCATCAAAGGCCGTCAGACAGCTTATTGGCTTGGAAGAACGTCGCCGTGATGGAATCTACTTTACTGGTTCAAAGATTGCGGAAAGGGTGGTATCCAGCCTCGAAGGACAAATTTCATCAACTTCCGTCATCACAGACCCAGCATGTGGTGGCGGTGACCTGCTACTTGCCGTGGCGAAGATATTACCTCTGAAGTCGGGGTTGTTTGACACGCTTGAGTCTTGGGGACAGGCCCTGCAGGGCACCGATATCCATTCGGAATTCGTGAACTCAACGAAACTTAGGCTTATCCTTCAAGCAGTTGCTCTTGGACCACAGCGAAGCCGGGTTCGTAATGAACTTCTACCTAAGCTTTTTCCTGCGATCAAGGTCGCAGATGGCCTTGTTGATCCCGAGCCATTGCAGGCCTCCACACACATTATCACAAACCCTCCCTATTCAATGGTTTCCTGCCCTCCTGAGTGCAATTGGACGTCGGGAGCAGTAAATCATGCTGCCGTCTTCATCGACTTCATTACGAAGAATATTGAGCCAGGTACTCGTGTCTTGGCAATTCTGCCGGATGTGCTGCGGAGTGGAACCCGATACTCAAAATGGAGAGATTTGATCGCTTCGCGGCTTAGTGGCATGCACCTCAGTCTCCTAGGTCAATTCTCAAGCCATGCTGATGTCGACGTATTCATACTCGATGCAAAAAGGCGAAAGCGGAAGCCAGCGAATCGTCGCACCAGTCCGTTTTCTCTGGTCAAGGCTCCAGACAACGTCACAGCTGTTGGGGATAGGTTCGTTGTTCACGTTGGCCCAGTTGTTCCTTTTCGCCATAAAAAGAAAGGCGTGGACTATCCGTTTCTGACACCTGAGAATTGTCCTCCCTGGAAGACAGTCCAGAAGATCGACACACGTCGTCGATTTCGGGGGACGGTGTTTACGCCTCCATTTGTGGTAATCCGCCGCACATCACGCTCAAATGATCGCAGCCGTGCAATTGGAACTGTTGTTGCCGGCAAGGGAGCGGTTGCTGTTGAGAATCATCTGCTCGTCGCAATTCCAATATCAGGCACTCTCAAGGACTGTGAAAGGCTGCTTAAGGTCTTGAAATCAACCACGACTTCAAGTTGGCTCAACAAACACATGTGTTGCCGGCACTTGACTGTTTCGTCTGTCACATCAATTCCGTGGACTCCTGAGACGGCATGAAAACGTCACGAATTCGATTCGCACCAGATATCCTGAGGCGATTGGGCGAGGAACTTAACCCTCATCCATCGTTCGGGATCATCGAACTCGTGAAGAATTCCTATGATGCAGATGCTAAGAAATGCGTGGTGATGCTCACAGATGTTGATGCTCCTGGGGGGAGCGTTCAGATCGCCGACAACGGGGATGGCATGACTGCCGAGCAGATCGAGCACGGTTGGCTTGTACTCGGTCACTCGGAGAAGCAAAAGAAACGTCGGACCAGGCTTGGACGCATCCCAGCTGGCAGTAAGGGGCTTGGGAGGTTGGCCGCCCTTCGCCTTGGAAGGTTTGCGACACTCAACACTCGACCTCGGTCACAACCATCGGATGCATACAAGCTTGAGATCGATTGGAAACTTTTCGATACAGCCTCGTTGATCGATGATGTTGGCCTCGACATCGAACATCTCGATCGGGAAGCCAAGGCAGGACAAGGCACCACAGTTAGGCTGGATCGCTTGCGGGATCGAATCGGCCGAGTTGAGGTGAAACGACTCGCACGGGCAATGCTCCTTCTGGCTGACCCGTTTGGTGAGGACAAATCTGGTTTTCAGCCTAAGCTGATTGCTCCAGAATTCTCGGACCTTGAAAACCTGGTTGCGAAGCGATACTTCGATCAAGCGTCGTTCCACCTTTCTGCATCCTACGACGGTAAAGGTTCGTCGCTAGCACTCGTTCGTGATTTCAGGGGGGAAGTGCTCTTCACAGCAGACCATGCGGCCCTGTTCCCAAAGCCTGATTCTAGAACCGTGTCGTGCCCCCCACTGGATTTTGAGTTTTGGACTTTTATTCTGAACAAGACAACATTTGACTCACATACTGCAACTATTGGAGAGGTTCGTGAGTGGCTTGCTGCGTTTGGAGGCGTCCATATTTACCAAAATGGCCTTCGTGTTTCTCCATATGGAGATCCAGGCCATGATTGGCTCTCCATGAACCTGAGTCGCGTTAGGAGTCCAGAGGAACGTCCTTCAACGAACAACTCGATTGGACGCGTCAGGATTCGCGACGAAGATGAAATCCTCGTGCAAAAAACTGACAGGTCCGGCTTCATTGAGACCGCAGACTTCGAGGAAGTGCGAAGGTTCGCTCAAGCGGCATTAGAGTGGATGGCTGATCGTCGGATGGAGGTTGCAGAACAAAAGAGAACCAAGGCTCGAACGGCAGCTCCACAGAAGACCGAAAAGAGTAAATCGGTACTCGACAAGGCAATTCAATCTGCTCCTCCAAAGATTCGAGAGCGGCTAAAGGAGGCTGCTGAACAATACGATCGCTCCCGAGAGCGAGAGGTTGATGAGCTACGAAGGGAAGTGCAGCTGTACCGGACATTGAGTACAGCCGGCATCACTGCAGCCACTTTCGCACACGAGTCCACTGGCAACCCAATCAAGGTTATTAGGGCATCGTTGCTTACAATCGAACGAAGGGCTCAGGAACGCTTTGCCGACGATTACGCAAAGCGTCTCGCCCCAGCTGTCAACCGTGTTAAGGAGTCCGTCGATAGTCTAAGCGTGCTTGATGCCGTCACGTTAAGCCTTCTTGAGCATGAGAAGCGGCGACCATCACGAATTGACGTGCATCGTACGATTCACGGCGTTTTGACGATGTTCAAGCCCTTTCTGGACGGAAGGCACGTTGTCGCTTCTACAGACTTCTCACACGGAATGCCATGGCTTCATGCCAGTGAGGCTGCAATGGAGTCGATCGTCACGAATCTCGTCAATAACAGCTTGGTTGCACTCGAATCGAAGCCTCCCTATGATCGTCGCATTTTGATCCGCACGACGGTGAATCAGCAGGTTGTCGCAATCTCGGTTCAGGATTCTGGCGATGGCATCAGGGACATTCGACTTTCTGATATCTGGCTACCCGGCAAAACTACTCGGAAGAATGGTACAGGCCTTGGACTAACAATCGTCAAGGACACGGTTGCGGACTTGGGCGGCAAGGTGGGAGCAGTCGAAACAAGCAGTCTTGGAGGGGCTGAGGTCTTCGTGGAAATCCCAATTCTCGGAGCATGACGATGGCGGTCACAGTTGCGGGGCGACAACTTGCGAAGATGGCTATTATTGATGATGATCCATCTGTCCGACAAAGCTACTCAGAGGTTCTCGAAGATCTCGGCTTCGAGCCAATCGACATCGGTGGCCCGCTTGGACAACTTGACAGCCTTTTTGCTGGTCCTCTCAGTGGTTGTGACGCCGTCATGACCGATCTGGCGATACGCAGCACGGGCTACGCCTTGTACGACGGAGGCGACATTGCAGTTGAGGGAAATCGCAAGCAGATTCCTGTCCTGCTTTGTACGGCCTATGCAGAAGTAAACCAGAAACTTCGCAGGTCTCAACGTCGGCGAGTGCCAGCCATTCTCTCTCGGGCACAATTTGATCATGGCCTCGTGATCGCGGGCCTTCAAAAATGCATCACCGAGATCAACGGCCAGTTTTCCCCAGATCGGCGTCCCTGGCGTACACAGGTAGAGGTAGTCGACCTCGACACGGATCGGAACTGTATGTGGGTAATTGTCATGGGACGAAGTCCGGATGAGCGAGTCGCCGTGTTTATCGACGAGTTGCCAGTATCCATCCAAATCCAGCTGGCCCTGGGCAAGCTCCTACATGCAAAAGTGAACACAGGAGCCAGAGCGTCTCAAGACCTCTTTTTCGACGAATGGGAGGTTATGTGACCCATACACCGGCCAGATATCTTGTGGTTCTCGACGTCGGCCATGGTAACTGCTGCATCGTCAAAGATGATAACGGTGTGGTCGTCATTGACACGGGATTGGGTACGACCCTGTTGGAGTTCCTCACTGCAAATGGGATCAAATCCGTCGATGTTGTGTTGTTGTCGCATGCCGATCAGGACCATATCTCTGGACTTGTCCAACTTCTTGCATCCAATGAAGTCTCAGTCGGACGCGTGCGTCTGAATACCGCGGCGAAGAACACCAGACTATGGAAGAACCTATTAGGAGAGCTTGAGGACCAAGAGAGACAAGGGAAACTGAACTGGCAAATCCAGCTGACATCGGATTCTGGGGAGGATTATTCCCTAGGAAGGGTTAAAATTGACATTCTTGCTCCCGGAAAGAAGCTAGCAGGACTTGGACCTGGTGGAAGGACCGATGACAACGAGTCGATTACAACCAACACGGTCAGTTGCGTTGTACATTTGTCGCAGGGGGCAGATAGTATTGCCGTGATCCCTGGCGATATCGATGACGTTGGGCTGAAAGATCTGGTTCGTCGGCTGGGCGGACAAAGGTTCGCCGTGCCGATTCTAGTATTCCCTCACCATGGCGGGCTTAGTGGTACAGGGCCATCGCCAGATTTCGCTGCCAGCATTTGCGATTTGTTCCAGCCTCGAACAGTGATCTTTTCGATTGGTCGTGGAAAGTATGCGACTCCAAGGCCAGATGTCGTAGAAGCCGTAAGGCGGCAGGCGAGGGATGTTAGGATCGCGTGTACACAGCTGTCCGAGCATTGCTCAGTCAGTACACCTCAGGATGATCCCGTTCACCTTCTCCATTTCTATTCTGAGGGCAAGTCAGAGCGGTCATGTTGTGCAGGCACAATGCTTGTTGATCTTGATGCCGCACCGAACTTGGTTCCGTCTGAAAAAGAGCATGCGAAGTTTGTGGAACGCAATGCCGCAAAGGCACTCTGTCGGCGTCCCTTGCCCCCAGCCACCGATTGAGCGGCACTTTTGACACGCTGCGGCCCTGAAAAGCCGGCGATCAATCACTCGTAGCACGCGCCTACGCCAGAATCGGCGTGATCACGTGGCCGAAGACGTCGGTCAGGCGCATGTCGCGGCCGCCGAAGCGGACCGTGAGCCGCGTATGGTCGATCCCCAACACGTGCAGCATCGTCGCGTGCAGGTCGTGGATTTCGAGGCGGTGCTCGACCGCGTAGTAGCCGTAGTCGTCGGTCGCGCCGTAGGCCATGCCCCCTTGAATGCCGCCCCCCGCCAGCCAGATCGAATAGCCGAACGGGTTGTGATCGCGGCCGTCGGACCCTTGAGCCATCGGCGTGCGGCCGAACTCCCCCGCGAAGATCACGAGGGTCTCATCGAGTAATCCGCGCGCGGCCAAATCGGTGAGCAACCCGCCGATCGGCTGATCGACCGCCCGGCAGTTCTTCTCGTGACCGTCTTTCAGGCTGTTGTGTTGATCCCAGCGATCGGTCCCCACCCCCGGGCAGGTCAGTTCGATGAACCGCACGCCCCGTTCGATCAGCCGCCGGGCGATCAGGCAGTTGCGCCCGTAGATCCGCGTCGGTTCGTAATCGCTGTCCATGCCGTAGAGGGCTTGCGTCGCCCGCGACTCCTGCGACACGTCGGCGAGATCGGGGACGGCGGTCTGCATCCGCGCGGCGAGTTCGTAGTTCGCGATCGCCGATTCCACCTCGCGCTGCGGGCCCAACCGCGACAACACCTGCCGATCGAGCCGCCGCAACAAGGCGAGCTTGCGCTGCTGCGCCTCGGCGGTCGGTTCGGTCCGTTCGAGATCGGCGACGGGGACGCGGCCCGCCTTGAACATCAAGCCCTGATGGGTCGCGGGGAGGAAGCCGTTGTGAAAGCAGTCGAGCCCGCCGGGGGGAATCAAGCCGCCGTTGAGGACGATGAACCCGGGGAGATTCCGACTTTCGTTGCCGAGGCCGTACGACACCCACGACCCCATCGCCGGTCGCCCCTGCAAACCGTGCCCGGTGTGCAGGAAGTAGTTGGCGTTGGTGTGCTCGCTGAATTCGGAGGTCATCGAGCGGACGAGGCAGATGCGGTCGGCATGTCCGCCGATGTGCGGGATGATGCCGCTCATTTGCAGGCCGCTGTGCCCGTAATGGACGAAGGGCCAGGGGGCTTTCATGACCGTGCCGACGTTGTCGAACTGCGTCGGCTGGGTCTTCACCTTGATCGGTTCGCCGTGTTCCTTGTCGAGCCGCGGCTTCGGATCGAACAGATCCATCTGCGACGGCCCGCCATCCATGTAGAGGAAGATGACGTTTTTCGCCGTGGCGGGATGATGCGTGACCCGCGGGGTGAGCGAGCCGGGATCGAAGTCGGTCGCGGCGGCGGCGGTCTCGTGCAGCAGTGCGGCGAGCGCCACCCCGCCGAAGCCACACCCGGTTTGGGTCAGAAACTCGCGCCGCGAGGTCGCGGCGGGGAGATAACGGTGACAATGTGCCATGGCGGCCTCGCGCGGAGTCGGATCCCATCAGGTGATCGTTCCATGATAAACGATCCGCTCCCTGAAGACTCATCCCGAGAAGCGAGCCGGATTCAAACCGCGCGTTCGACCTGCGCCCACTGACCGAAATTCTCTTCGACATCGACCCGCAGCGTGCGGACCTGATGCCCTGGTTGTCGGCGGATCGTTTCCAGCAGTTGCCCGGCGAGCCAATCGGCGATCAGTTCGGCGGTCGTATTCGCGACCGGCAGCAGGACGCATTCCTCACGCGGAAAGACCCAGCGGCGAGACTCGAACCGCGCGGTCACTTCGGTCTCGTCGACGGTCACGTGGATCGTGGGATGGTTGGTCGGCAACAGCATGCGGTGGTCGAGCTCCGCGACCAGGCCCTGCGTGGCGTCGCGCAGCGCGATGAAGTCGAAGACGTAGCCATTGGGATCGAGGTCGCCGGTCACTTCGACGGCGACCCGCCAGTTGTGCCCATGCAGCCGCTCGCAGATGTGGCCGCCGTAGGTGATGAAATGGGCGGCGCTGAAGACCAAATGGTCTTTGGTGACGCGGACGCGGTAGGGGTCGGCCATGCGGGGGGGCTTGTCACGAGGGCGGGTTCGTGGATCAACCCTCACCTTAATCGCCCCGCCGCGCGAAATGGAGGCCGCGTTAACCGATCTTCGAGAGGACGCGGCTCGACGCATCGTGGACGTGGAGTTGGTTTCGGCCCGTCCCCTGGGATTTTTCGAGCGCTTCGCCGGCCCGATCGAGAATCAGCGTCGGCGGATCGTGGGGCAGGCAGGCGGCGTAGCCGAAGCTTGCCGTCACCAGAATCGCCGAGCCGACGTCATCGAGCCGGTAAGTATGTTCCCGCACGGCGGACCGAATGGTCTCGGCGATCCGCGCCCCCGCCAGCGGCGAGACCGCCGGCAACAGCACCGCGAAGCGATCGTCCTCGAGTCGACAGACGAGGTCGCTGTCGCGGACCGCCTTGACGATCACCGCGGCGATCTTCTGTTGCAGCAGCGCCAGCGACGTATAGCCATACCGCGTGGCGAGCTGTTCCGACTTGTCGACCTGAATCAAGAGGAGGCCGCTGGGATGACAATGCTCGTCGGAAGCGTCGAGGAGCAGTTTCAGGTTCTCGTCGAACGCCGCGCGGTCGGGGAGCTTGTTCGCTCCCGCGCCGGTCGGGAGCTTCCATTCGACGCGAAACGTCTTGGGAACCAGCGGGGCTTTCGGATCGCAGGCCGCGCCGGGCGCGAGTTGGCGATCGGCGAGTTGTCGCCAGGCGTCGGTCAGGCTTTGCCGGGCCGATTCGAGCTTCGACCATGCGGGGGGTTCGAGCGGTTCTTCGAGTTTGCGGCTCAGTTCCCGACAAAGACGCGCCGTCCGATCGAGTTCCTCGCGCGTGAGGTCGTACAACCGGCGGTTCCGCAGCATCCCCTTGCGGATCGATCGTTCCAGCAGCGCGGGGGCCGAGACCACGCCGCCGAGGAAGCCGGCGACGGTCGCCGTCAGCAGCAGGCCGGCGAAGCCGGTCCAAACCAGCGGATCGATCGCACCAACGAACGAATCCATGAGCGTGCCGTCCCATCGCCTGAGTCACGATCGAGTCATCCCGTCGCCAGGGAAGCCAGGACTCCCGCGGACGGCACGACCCGTCTGCAACTCTAGCTTACGAATCGACACGCGGCGGACGTTCGTGTGGTGACGGGAAAGACGATTGCCACAGATGGGATGGCCGGGGGAAACCTTCTTCGCCCGGCTATCCCGGATGATTCATCGGTGATGAATCATCCGGGATAAGGTCCCCCCGCTCCGAATCGAGCGCCACTCCGGCAAGACGTCGTCCGGTCTCCGCGCGACCTAATCCTCGTTCCGTCGCAGCCATTCGCCGAGCTTGCCCGTGACGCGCATCGCCTGATGCTTCCAGCCGTCGCGGCGGGGGTGGATGCCGTACGGCGTGGGGCGGCCGCCCCAGGCGCGCAGATGATGATTGAAGGCGTAGACCATGCGGCGGCGATCAAGGTCGGGCGTGCGGAACGTGATGCTGAACGAGACCGAGACCTCGTCGCCGTTCTGCACCCAATGCGGGAAGGTCACCGGGAAGTGCAGCCCCAGGCCGGGTTGCAGATCGAAGGTCCAGCAGCGGTCGCGATTCTCGTCCTTCAGCGTCATGTTGCGCTGTTTCGCGCCGTAGAACCGCTCGAGCTCCTCGTGCGTCAGGATGGTCGGATCGCGGCCGTCGAACTGGCGGATCAGTTTGCTGCCGCGGACCTGCAGCAGAAAATTGTGCTCGGGATCGATGTGATACGGCGTCACCGAGCCGGGGCTGGTGATGAAGATGAAGGCGTGCGGCAGCCGCATCCCCGGACAGATCGGTTCCGAATGGGGCCGGACTTCCGTCAGGCATTGTTCGAGGAGCGCCCGATACGCCGGATCATGCTCGACCCATTTGAGGACCATCCAGCTTCTGCATTCGCGGATCCGGCGGATGGTCTCCTCGACCGACAGCCCGTTCCGCGGAGTGAGATGCTGGGCCTGATTGACCGGCAGCGTGCCCGCGTTGTACTCGATGTGTTTCTCGGGCAACGTCTGCGCCAACTTCAGCAGCCGCTCGAGATCAAAGAGGGGATGCTCGCAGAGCCGATGGGTGATCAAAAAAGGGCGGCGATCAAAGCCGTCGGCGAATTGGACCGGATCGAACTCGAGGAGCGTCCGTTCCTGGGAGACGGCTTCGGGGGCGTCGATCACTGCGGGCAACGTGGAGGTTGTCATGGCCAAACTTTCCGCTTACGGAGTGTGAGTCGTCGGTGGTTGGGAGGTGGGCGTGGCTTCAGTGACGCCGGCTGTCGCGGGACGCTTTCGCGCGCGGCAGGCGGATTTGAGGGCTTTCGCGAAGACCCAGCCTCCCACCAACACGTCGCCCCACCGCGAACCGGTCGAGAGGAGTCGGTACTGCATCGCGCGGCGATCGCGCCATAACCGGCCGATCATGAAGTGATCGGGCCGGGCGCAACTGTCGAGCCAGGCGATCCCCGGTTGCCCGTGGAACCACTCGATGTTTTCGAGTTCGAGCTGCACGCCGGGCGAGAACTTCTTGTATGACTCGTCGAAGGCGATTTTGAAGGTGAACCCGCCCGACCCCGCGAGGAAGTTCAGCTTCAGCGCGATCGCCCGACCATCCAGATACAGCCCCAACAGCGCCACCTGCCGGCGCGCCGCGGCCGCCGTGATGATCGCCCGCAGGTAGGCCGCGTCTTGTTCGCGACTGGCGAAGGCGGTCCCTTCCCGCCCCTTCCAACCCGCGCTTTCCAACCGCAAGAACTCGTCGATCCACGGGTCGACCGTATCGCCCGGCGGATACGTCCGGACCTCCAGCGTTCCCTGTTCGCCGAGCCGGCGGCGCTGGCGACGCAGCTCCTGGCGATTGTGACAAGTCATCGTCGACGCGCAGTACGCCTCCGCCGACTCGGCCGGTTTCAGCAGCGCACGACCGTATTGCCGATCGACGTGGCTGACCGTCTGCCGTTCGTTCAAAACCTCTTGCAGCGTCTGCTGAAACGGTCCGTCGGCGGTGACGAGGGGCAACTCGAACAACGGGAGCGACTGGGGCCCCAGCCATTCGACCAAGGTTCGCCACGCTTCAACGGCGACCCCTTGTCGCAGCAGCGGCGTGCAGTTGCAGAGATAATCGTTATGCCACAGCGACCAAACGGTCACCGGAAGTTGTTCGTGCCTGCGGCGGACCAACGGGATCAGGCCGCAGAGCTCGGGGGGATCCTGCGGTCGGACGCCGCCGCGATAGACGCACGCGAGTCGCAGGTCGGCCGGGGGAAACATCGTCCAACCCGCCTCGACCATCCACGATTCATAGAACGGGTTCGGTTCGATGGCATGCCAAGCGAGGTCGTCCCAGGCGGCGCGATGAGGCGCGATCGCAGCGGGCGTATCGATCGTATCGACCCACCACGTGGCGGCGCGCTTGACCGGCGCCGTCGTTGATCGACCGTCTCCCAAGGCCAACGTCACCATGCCCGCGCTGCTCCCGCCGCCGTGGCCGCCGCGCTGCTCCTGACGAGCACGCGGGAACGGCGTCCGGGAAACCTACGTCACCCACCGCCACAAGCAACCGGGCACCGTCCGGGTTTGCCCGAAGCGGGCGTCGCCGAAAAGCAACGCGTCGGCAGGGTGCGACCGGGTTGGGTCAAGTCGATCGGGGGGCCCGGTCTTCGGACCGCATGGCTGGGCCTAACCCGTCATTGGCGACGCGCCGGAAGGGGGAGAGTCAGGGCGTCGAGCAGGTCGGCGACCTGCTGATTTCCGTTGATCGCGACCGGGCGCGGGCCGAACTCGGCCCGGGCGGTACGTTCGAGCTGGTGGCCGCGCGAGCCTGCGGCGGATCACACCGCCGGCCTGTCAGTCCGCTCGACATGCCGGTTCGTCGGATCCATCGCCTGTAAGCAAGGGACGCCAGCCCGTGCGCCGCGAGCCAACTCCATGGCACTCCCCGCGCGTGGCGCGAACTCATGCCGCACGGGGTTGGCCCGCTGTCGCCGCCGGCGGTTTGACGCCGCGACCAACGATCACGTTCGTCTGAAAGACCTGCGGCTCGGCGATGCCCGCTTCGATGAGCCATTCCGCGAGCTTCGCCACGCGGCCCGGGTTGTGATGCGTCGCGGTCAGCCGATCGCACATCGCCAACTGCGCCCGTTCTTGCTGCACCGCCGCGGGACACAGCCCCAGCGTGTCGATCGGCGCGATGGGCAGCAGTCGCTCCAACCGCCGACCGATCCCTGGAATCGCCCCGAGCGCCCGCTGCAACGGCAGCAGCAAATTGGTCAACGTCATCGAGAACCGGATCGCCCGCTCGCGGGACATCCGTCGTGTCACCAGCCGCAGCCACGCCGTCGGCCCGAATCGCCGAATCCACCGCGGCGGGGCGATATCGACCGCCAGTTTGCCCCCCGGCTTGACCTGCTGTCCCAGTTGATGCATCGCCGACCGGACGTCCGGCAGCCGATGCAACACACCGAAGCAGCAGACGTAGTCGAACATCCCGGGTCGGAAGGGGAGACCATAAATATCCCCCTGCACATAGTGCATCCGCGGTTGCGCGGCGAGATTCCGACGACAGACGTCGACCGCCGTCGAATAGTCGACCGCGACCACGGTCGCCCCCGCCTGAACGATGATCTCGGTGAACCGCCCGGCCCCGCAGCCGAGTTCCAACACCCATTTGCCGCGCAGCTCGCCAGCGTCCCACCCCGTCTGACTGTAGAAGCGGTCGTGGTTGTGCGTCAGCCCCAGCGTGCTGTCGAGGACCGCCTGCCGAAACGCTTCCCACACCAGTCCGAAGCTGTCGGCGTAGGTCTCGCACGGCACGAACCGCGGAATCCCCGAGACGATCGCGTACTTTTCGACACACGCCAGACAATCGAGCCAACCGGTGGCGACGTCGTCGTTCGTGCCGGTCTCGACCTGGAGTCCCAGACGTCCCTGACACTTGGGACAGCGTAACCGCTGGTGGAGTTCTTGCCGCATCGCCCGTCAGCCCGCCGCGATTTCCCCTTGAACATCGGCAAAATCCGCCGATCGACCCTGGGGGGCGGAAATTTAGCGATGGCCTCCACCCGCGGCAAGATGAGTTGGCCGGTTGGCTCCCCACAAGGGGCGGGGCGTGAGTCTGTCAGTACGGCACAGCTTCGTCCCCGGTGGTTCGCCTGTCAGGCCTGATCGATTTGGAGTTGCGTCGCGACTCAGGGTTGGCCGCGGACGCGCCGTGCGGGAGGGCGGCGGCCGGGGCATTCGGCTTCATTCCTCGCCGATACTCGGCGCTCTTAGGCACATGATTCAGGACCTGGACGGTCAGCGGCTGCTTGATCGTCAGCCCGCTGCCAAGAAGCCGGGCCCCGCTCCTCAACACCATAAGCAGCTCGGACGGCTCGCGCCACAAACCTCACAAGAGACTCACCCACGGGCATGGGGATTCCGGTGGCGTTCGTCGGTCTTGCGCGCCGTTTGCGGCCCCAGGTCTTGTTGTCCTCTGAAGTTGCCAAATAGATGCTTAGGACTTCCTTCCGATTGCGTGCTTCGGATTAGGTACGACCCGAGCGGCTCACATCGCAGCGTTCAGCATCCCCCGCAGCGCTTCAAGCGGCAACCCGATCACGTTACTCAGGCTCCCGTCGATCCGCGTGATCAGGCAGCTTCCCGCCCCTTGGACGGCGTACCCGCCCGCCTTGCCGCGCGGTTCGTCGGTGGCGAGATACCATTCGAGCCAGTCGCCGACGTCGGGCCGCATCCAGACTTCGGTCGTCACCACGTCTTCCAGCACGTTGCCGCCGGGGGTTCGCACCACGACTGCCGTCCCCACCCCATGCGGCCGCCCGGCGTAGTACGTCCGGAACCATTCCGCGACCACCTCCCGCCAACCGGCCTCGTCGGGGGGTTGCCCCAACGCACACAGCTCCGAACCCTCCCACCAGTTGGCGGAGTGCGGCGCGGCGGTGGCGACGATCGTCGTGTCGGCACAGATCACAGACCGGCCGACGGCTTCGCTTCCCAAGACCGTTTCGACCTGCGTCAACTTGTGCCGCGCGATCGCTTGCAGCCGCTCGCGAATCGCGGGCCACGTCGTCAAGCCCGCGAAGTCCGCTTCCTCGGATGACGGCGGGGGAACGATTTCGATCCGTTCCGCGGGGACCAAGCGGGCCAGCAACTCGCGCCGCTGCGGCGATCGCGAACCGAGCACATACCGCGGCCTATCATGAGTCGGAAGTGAGGTCGTCATGGATTCGGAGTCGCGGCCGGCCCGCCGAGCGCCGTCTCGAGCGCCTGCTCGACCGATTCCGTCGACCGAACGTCCCACACGATCTTGCCATCCCGGCCGACGATCCAATACTGCGGAATGAACGTCACCTCCAGTGCGCTCAACGGTTCAGCGGCTCCGTACGCCTGAGGCCACGGAATCTCTTCCTCGGCGATGAAGGCCTCGCTCCGCGCGAGGAATTCCTGGTTCATCTCCGTCAGCCCGAGAAACTTCACGCCGCGCGGCGAGTACGCGGCGTACAGCCGCTTGAGATCCGGCGCGACCGCGCGGCACGGCCCGCACCAGAAGGCCCACGCATCGACGAAAATCACCTGTCCCGTTAAGTCCTCGGTCGATGGGGCCGCGCCGTTGAACCAGCCTTGAACGTTGAGCGGCGGAAAGTCCCGCCCGACTGTCGTCGACCCCTCCGGCACCTGCGGCAGCATACGGTTGTCGCGTGGCGTGATGTAGCTGGCGAGAATCATCCCGGCCGCCGCCACCGTGACGGTCGCCATGATCAGCCAACTGCCGGACGACGCCGGCGGCGGAACGTTCGGATCATTCGACATGCGTCACTCACCAACCATCAAGGACCCGACCGGACCACGGACCACGGACCACGGACGAAAACCCCCGCGAACCTGCCCGCAGGTCGGTCCCTCATGGTACACTCTTACGACGTGGAGTGGGCTAGGCGGTCGCGTGGTTTTCCCGTCGCTCGGCAACGAGCGGCGGGGGAGCCCCGAGGAAAGTCCGGGCTCCCCAGGGCACGGTGGTGGGTAACGCCCACCGTCCGCGAGGACCGGGACAGTGCCACAGAAAACAAACCGCCTCGCCTCGGCGAGGTAAGGGTGAAACGGTGCGGTAAGAGCGCACCGCGACATGGGTGACCATGTCGGCAGGGTAAACCCCACCGGGAGCAAGACCAAGCAGGGGGGACGCCGCGGCCGCTTCGTTCGCGAAACGGTCCCGGCCCGGATCGGCCCGATCCGTTCGACCTCCGGGTGTGTCGCTGGAAAGGCCGGGCAACCGGCCTTCGAGAGAAATGGCCGCCCCCGACAAAACCCGGCTTATCGGCCCACTCCACGTCTTTTCGACTGTTCGCCCTGAAGCCCCGGGCTCCCTCCCCGGGGTGCCATCTATGCCGACAACATCGCTACTCCCACAACGCCGGATCAAGCACCTCCAACTCGGCGATCTTTCCCGACCCCATGTCCGCCCCGCCGACGAAGAGCAGGCGCTGATCGGGCGTCGGCAGCAAGCGGTGGAAGAATCGGGGATGGGTCAATTGGGCGACCACATCCCAGCGGTTGCCGTCGGCGCTCAAGCGTTGGACCAAGCCCGACATCGTGCTGACGTACAACGTCCCATCGACCTGAAACGCGGCCGTGCCGAAGCCTTCCATCCCGGATCCTTGCAGGTGCGGGCCTTCGCTCCAAGTTTGAGTCGTGGGGTCATACAGCGCCGTGGCGGTCGTGGTCCCCCCCTTCGATTGCATCCCGCCGATGGCCATCAGCTTGCCCTGCCATGTCCCTAAGGAGAGCGCGCGGCGTTGGAACGGCACCTGCGGCAACGCGGTCCACACCAGCGGCGACTGCGTGAGATCGGCGACGAGTGCGGTCTCATGCCACTGCGTCTCGCGCCCGGGGGTCATCGCCCACCCGCCGACCACGTACAACTGGTCGCCGAGGACGACCGCGTCGTGCGAGGACCGTCCTTGCGGCAACGGTGTCAGCTCGGTCCAGGTGTTCGTCGCGGGATCATAGCTCGCGACATCCGCCATCGACTCGAGTTGCTCCTTGTCGGAACCGCTGTTGAGCGCGGCGAACCCTCCCACGCGAATCAACCGTGAGCCATGGGCCACCAAGGCCGTGCCGGTCCGCTTGGGGCCACTTGAGACGACCTCCCACGACTCGGGTTTCGCGAGGTCGAGCTTCAGCAAGTCCCCCGTCTGCCCTTCCTGCGAGTAGTGATGCGCCTCGCCGAGGTGGCCGCCGTAAACGTACAGATCACTCCCCAGCACCGCCCCCCCGAAACTGGTCACGGGCGTGGTCAAGGGGGGCAAGGCGGACACGGGGAGACTCTCCGGGAGTTGCAAGGCGAGCGTGCTGTAGTGTCGCGCTTCGGCGTACGGCTTGCCATCCCGTTCGCCCGCGGTCGCCTCGACATGCTTCGCGCGGATCGAATACCGCTTCCCCAGCGGCAGCGCGGCCCGGAAGTTGCCGCGCTCGTCGGTCGTCCCTTCGATCGATTCTTGCCCGGCCGCGTCGATCCGGATCGCCGCCCCCTTGAGCGGCTTCCCTTGCCACGTGACATGCAGCACCGTCTCTTCTCCGGACTGCCGCGGCGTCACTTCCAAGCCGAGCAGCTCGGGCTGACCGATCGCCGTCCACAACCGGGGATCGGTCGAGGAATAACACTTCGCCGCGTAGTTCAGCAGGAAGGTCTGTTCTCCCTTGGTGATCACGCCGAGCGAGTGCTCGACGAAATACGTCTGGGGCCCGTTCCCTTGAGGCGTGGCTTCCAGCGAATCGGCCCCGCGCGAAAGCGCCAGCTCTTGCCGAATGCCCCCGCTCCACTGATGGAGCTTGGCCATCGCGATCCGCGACAGCAGCTCGGGATCGTCGGGCTCGGCCTCTTCGCTGAAGTAGAGATGGACCTTCCCATCGGCGGCTTGCGGCCCCGCCACCACCCATAGGAAATGGGCCTGCGCGGCCACCGGGGCCCAGGCCAACAGGCCGCCGACCAACCACACGCGTAACAGCGATGTCATCGTACGCTTCCTCTTCAAGGGAATGGAGATTTTCGCAATTCGTCCACACGAGGGCCAAGGGGATCAGGGGAACGGCGCGAGCTGCCGGTTCTTCCGGGGTGCCACCGACGGCTCGAGCCGCTCCGCTGACGACAGGCACTCCGGGGGATTGTCATGACCACGTCACGGGTGTGCCCTTACCGTTTTCGGGTCCGGGAGACCGTTTCCAGTTCAAAGTCGAGGGCGCTGGTCTCGCCCTCCAAGCTCACATTCGAAGCGGCGGGATCCTTGAACCGCGTCGTTCGAAAGCCCAGGTCCAAGGGCTTTCGTGACGTGGCCCGTGCCGTCGCATACGCCAAGTCGTCGGTCACATCGAACGCGACGGCCGCTTGCACGTGAATCGCGACGCGGTAGTCGCCGACCATCGGCCCTTGACCGCGCGTGAACTCATAGAATCCGTCTTGCACCACCCCCGTCGTGGCGGGTGACCGCGTGTCACCGCGCGGCAGGAACTCGATCCGTCCCGCCGGCAGCGGTTCGCCGTCCAGCCACACCGCCCCGCGCACGGCGAGCCGTTCGGGATCCGATTCGCCGCAACCACCGATCAGCCAGAGTGGGATTAGCAAGCCGAGCGCTCCGGCCCTGCGGACCCGCGATATCGATTTCATGGAGGACTCCCCAAGATTCCGAGCCAAGGCAGATTGATCCCCACGCGGCCGGGGCGGGTGCCCCGGCCGATGCTGACTGTGTGCCACGGGCTTCGCCCGTGCGAACTTCGTGGGAGATCCGACAACGAAGACCACTGGCGGAGCCAGTGGCACACGCTCCGGGCCACCCCGACGACACTCGATCGGGTCGGTCCACGCGGCCGGGGCGGGTGCCCCGGCCTAGGC
>CAYRVS010000024.1:0-44038 GCA_964427725.1 uncultured Planctomycetaceae bacterium
ACTTTTCGGCCAATCCACGCAACCCCCGTTTCCAGTCGTGACGCAGCACTAGTGCAAGAAACTCTTAAATTGATGGGTTTTTCTCAAGCTCTAGACACTAGACTTTCGGCACTAGACCATGTGGGTTCTCTCGATTTTGAAACCAGCGAAGGCCGTGGGAATCCCTTGACCGAGCCGGAACACGAACGACCGGGGTCGAACGTCGTGGTTCGACCCCGGTCATCGAGTCATCGAGAGCCGCGCTAGATCCGACTACGGCGCTTCCGGGTTCACCAGCCGGGCGGGCGGGACGGCGGAGGCGATCTTGATGAAGGCCTCTTCGAGTTCCGCCTCCATGTTGCTCGCCGACATCCCGCCGGGGACGTTCACCCAGTAACCGTTCCCCAGGAAGGCGACCGCTTCCAACAGTTCGGTGTCGGCATCATTCCCCACGCTGATGGCGTGGACGGTGTACCCCTTGTCGACCGCCTGCTTCACATACTTCAGTACGGCCGTCTTTTGGTTGCTGCTGGTGGTGTAGTCGGCGGTCCCGTTGCCGTCGTAATCGAACAAGGTGGTCCAGTTCCAGCCGGTGGGGAGCGCGCCGTCCTCGCCGCTGTCGAGCGTGTTCGAGTTCCCGTCGGTCATCAGGATGATCGCCGGTCGCGAGCCGTCCCGTTTGTGATTGTCGATCAGTTCCAGCGACCGTTTCAGCCCCCCGGCCATGTTGGTCGAGCTCGAGTAGTGGGCCGCCTGCTTGTATTTCATCAGCTTGCGGACCGACTCGTAATCGTTGGTGATCGGCTGGGACGAGATGTCGACGTTGGGGATCTCGGGATTGTCCGAGACGATCTTGTTTTCGATCCGGTGGGTCGTGTCGTAGCTCACCATGCCGACGTAGTCTTCAAAGCCCAGATCTTCGAGAAAATCGCACAACATGTCGTGCCCTTCCTTGATCGCGTGGAAGGGGTAGTGTTTGGTCTTCCACAGGTCTTTGCACTGTGAGTAGTTGGGGCAATGCCGCAGCACGTAGCAGGTGAAGGTCTTCCCGCCGAACATGTCGCGATAGCCCGGGCCATCCAAGGCCGTTTCCGTTTGAACATAGTTGACATAGTTCGCCCAGCTCCCGCCGGGATACGGGAACGTCCCCAAGTTAAAGCAGCTTTGGACCACGCTGGTGGTGCATTGATAGTTGGTGAGGGTCCAGTTCTGCGACGTGCTGCCGACCCGACGGATGGTGATGTCGGCGTAGACGACCCGCTTGTTGCTGTTCCCGCCGGTTCCCGTCCAGTTGCCGGACAGGGTCGAGTTGCTCGAGATGTTGAACGTCTGCGACTGGCTGCCGCTCGAATTGAAATACAGCTTGACCGTCTTGATCGCCGTGTTCGCGGAGACGGTGATCGTCTTTCCTTTGAAGGTGACGGTCGCCGACGCGCCGGTGTTCGACTTGGTCTGCCAGGCGTACTGCGGGTTGTAGGTCATATTGCCCAGCCCGCTGGGGGCCAGCGCGTCGTAAACCGTCTGCAGGTTGGTCTCGATCGTGGCGTTCGGCAGCGGCGTGCTGACCTCGCTGGAGAAGTAGCTGTCGAAGTTCATCGACCGCGAGAAGTCGTGCACGACGACGATGTCGCGCGGCTCGATGTACGAAATCGACGAGGTCGAGATCACCGTCCCGCCGGTTTTGAACATCCCGGTAAAGAGGCCGGGGACTTCCGCGTCGGGGGCGTTCTTGTCGGGATTGTCGCGGTTGGCGGTCACTTTCACGCAGTTGACCTTGTACCCGACCGGATTCCATTCGTACTGATAGTTGCCGTTGGAATCCTGATACCGACGGCCGAACTCGACGCCGTCGTCGTCCACATAGACGCCGTTGAGGTCGGCGACTTCGATCGCCTTGGCGGTCGCCTGGGTTTGGGCGTAGGCGAAGACGTCGCCGACATCCGCGCCGGCGTTGGCGATCGCCTCGGTGATCTCCATCGCCGCCGCGAGCGCCGCCGTATCGGTGGCGTTCTGCATGCGGGTCTTGGTGAGCGAGATGATCCCCGTATCGACGGAGAAGGCGACGAAGGTCATGACGGCGGCGAGGCAGAGCGCCGCGATCACCAGAAAGACGCCGCGACGGGCCATGTCTGGCTCCGGGCGGCGCCACCATCGAGCTGCGAATCGGACATTCATGATCGGACCCAACCTGCGTGTGTGTCGTGCGGACCCGCGGCGGCCGAGGGCGTGAACGTCACGCCGAGTCGACGGCTCCGTGGAACGGCCCGGGAGGAACGGGCGGGGGTGGCTGCGTTACTGCGCCAAGGCCTCGCGGCCTTTGCGGAAGACGATTGATGCGTTGAAGTTGCTCATCCCCGCGGTGGGAAACGTCCCCAGCGAATTCATCGCCGAGTACGGCACGCTGACGCTGATGCGGAACAGATCAAGGTCATTGCCGGCGTCCGACAGATCGAACGGCGCGCTGCTCGTCGCCTTGGTGATCTGGATCGTCATCTGATCGCCCGGCAGTCCCTCCGCGATCAGTTGATTGCGGATGTCCTGGATGACCTTCTCATTCAGGGTCTGACCGCTCGGGAGATTGAGGTCGTCCTCCATCGCGGCGGCCCGGCCCGCCTGGCGGATGGCGGCGTACAACGAGTGGGCCGTATCGACGTTGAAAGCGCTTTGCGCGGCCCCCAACACCAAGGCCAGAAAGACCGGGGCGATGACGGCGAATTCGACGGTCGCCGAGCCGCGACGCGACGCCCCTCGCGGGGAACGAAGCCGACGCATGTTGCACACTCCTGGTTGGTTCCGCGTCATTCGTGACGAATCGCCGCCTGGCCGACGATCGTGGCCCCTTTGATGAAGAAGGTCGGCAGCAGCGAGACGTTGTCGTACGGCACCTTGACCTGCACGAGGAAGCAGTCGCCGCGCTCGGCGTCCTCCAAAGTGACGGACGGGAGACCGTTGTAGTCGATGCTCGCGGCGTTGAAGTTCCCACTGTCGAAGACCGAGGCGTCCTTGATCAGGATGGTCGCCTTGTCGGCGTTGATCGCCGCGTTGACGATCGATTTGACCTTGGCTTCGACCTGCGCGTTCGTGACCCCTTCGTAACTCCCCAGCAGCGCGCCGCGGCGGGCCGCCCCGTGCAGGGTGTGGGAGACGAGGCAGAAGTGCCCGAACTCCATGATCGCGAAGAGGAACAGAATGAAGACCGGCATGATCAGCGCGACCTCGACCGTGAGGGCGCCCCGCCGATTCCGGGAGCCGACGCGCCGCTCCCCGGCCGCGCGGTCGTGCTTACGACCCGCGTCGCGATTTCGCAATGATCGATCGCCGAGCATGACACCAATCCATGGTCAGCTCCGGCTGAGGGGAGAAACCGTCTGACGGCTCAACGCTAGGTCGAATTCCTGGCGGCGGCCGACCACGCAAATCGAGCCCCCCGATTTTTTTCGGATCGGTGCCGGGCCGAGTGGGGTCGTGACGGTCATGCCGAACGCGCCGTCGCGCGACGCGTCCGATCCGCGCGAAACGGGCTTTTTTCCTAGGAAAACCGGCGGTTTCCGCCGATCGATTCCCTCTTGCCGGGCTACGCGCGGGGCACTACAACTCCGCCGCGGCTCCGACAGGCGCGGCGAATCAGGACGATTCCCCCGCCCGTATCCCCCGAGCTGTCTCCTGCAGGAAGCTACGATCATGGAAGATCACGGCGCTCCCGAACCTCAACGTCGTCGCCTGGGCCGCGGACTCAACGCGCTCCTCGGCACCGGGTCCTTCTCCGAAGCGACCACCACCGGCGAACATGACCAATCGCAGATTCACGTCGACCTGATCGACCGGAATCCGTTCCAACCGCGCAAGGAGTTCGCCCCCGAAGCGCTCAACGAACTCGCCGACAGCATCCGTCAACACGGCGTGCTGCAGCCGCTACTCGTCCGCAGCGTCGGCGACGGGTATCAGCTCATCGCCGGAGAACGCCGGCTTCTCGCCGCCAAGAAGGCGGGCCTCGAACAAGTCCCCTGCCGCGTCCTCGACCTCACCGATCAACAGGTCTGCGAAGTCTCGCTCGAAGAGAACCTCAAGCGGCAAGACCTCAACGTCCTCGAAAAGGCGGTCGCCTTCCAGGATTATCTGCAACGGTTCCAATGTCCCATCGAGGAGCTTGGCCGACGCCTAAGCCTCGATCGCTCGACCGTCAGCAACATGCTGCGACTACTCGAGCTGCCGGAGCCCCTCAAGGACGACTTGCGGGCCGCGCGACTCACCGCCGGTCACGCCCGGGCGCTCTTGTCGCTGCCGGAAGTCGATCAGTTGGAATTCTCGGGCAAGATTCAGGCCGAGCACTGGTCGGTCCGCAAGACCGAAGAGGCCGTTCGCCAACATCAGCAAACCGGCGAGACGATTCCATTCCCCGGCGCCGACGGCGCGGCCAAGCCCTCGAAAAAGGCCGAGCTCACCAACCATCTGCGGTCGCTGCAGGAGCAGCTTCGTGATTGGCTCGGCGCGCCGGTCGAGATCAAGCTGAAGGGGAAGGACGCCGGGAAAATCATCGTCGACTTCGCCTCGAACGACGACTTCGAACGCATCGTCGGCAAGCTCCGCCGCGTCGCCTGAACACGAGGCTGATTGACCCGCGAGCGCGCCACGGTGGGCCTTGTCCGGCCGTGTCTTGACCTCACGCCAAGGAAGGACGCGGTTCGACGTGACTCGGTGACGGTCGGCCTTGCGGTCATATGCCATAAGCCGCAACCGAGTCGTGCAAGTCCGAGGGACGCCCCATGAACCATCGCGACGAGGCACGCCGCGGGGCGGCCTACATCGGTGAGCGATGGAAATGGACGTGCTTCCAACCCGCCGCCGTCTTCTGCCAGACGCGGGTTTCGAGCGCGGCGACCGAGATCGGCGCGCCCGACCCGTCCAGCTTCTGGACGACGCGGACGTAACTCAAAACCGCCGTGTCCCCCAGCACGCGGACATGCGGGTTCGCCATCGTCGATTGCTTGGGGGTCGTCCCGCGGGGGAGGTCGAAATAGAACTTGTGGAAGGGCAATCCGGTGACGACCTGTCCGCACGCCTCGGGCTCGAAGCAGGAGATCGTTTCGTCGCAGAGTTGGGCGTACGTCGCCCAGTCGCCGCCATCGATCGCCTGCAGCAACTTCTGATTCACCGCCAGCACATCCGCCTGCACACCCGACATACCGTCACCCTGCCGCTGTCTCTGATCCGTGCGAACACCTTGGCCTCCGCGACGATCCGGGAGGCGATGGGGACATGATAACCACCCGCCCGGAAAAGTTCGCGGCGACGACCGGCGCGGGTGACGATGTCCGGATGCTTCAGCGCAGCGAAGTCAGATCCGCGATCGCGACGGAATGCAGCACGCCCGTCGCCTCGTCGATGAGCAGCAGCGTGGCGTCGTCGCCGAAGCAGACCGATTCGATCTGCTCCGCCTGATAGGGGGCCCACCGGACGCGGCCGGCGAAGAACGATTCGTCGAGCGAATCCCGTTCAAACAGCCAGATCATCTGATACGTGATGACCACGAGCCGCTTCCCGTCCGCGGTGGCATCGGCCCCGGTGACCTGCCCGCGAAGATCCAAGGTATCGAGTTTGGTCAGGGGGTTGATCGTCTCGGGTTGGGGATCATCGAGTCGATACAGCGTGGTGAGTTTGTCGCTGCGGTTCTTGCTGAAGAGGTGGATCGTGTCGCCGACGGTGAAGACCCCTTCGCAGTCGAAGTTGAAATTCGTCTTCGGGGCCGGGTACTCGGTCTGATCGGGATAGCGGACGAAATAGCGGGTGAGATACGCGGCCCGCGTGGCCTGCGGCGCGGGTTCCGGGATCAGATAGAAGACGAGGTCGCGGCGGTCGTTGCGGTTGTTGCCCAGGTCGCAGACGATGAGCTGCCCGGAGGCGTTGATCGTGATGTCTTCCCAGTCGATGTTGATCGCCCCGCCGATCAGGACGCCCAGTTTCTCCGACGCGCGGGCGCTCTGGTAATCCTCGCCGGTCGCGCGGATCGGATAGACCCGCGGTTCGTCACCGGAGTCGTTCTGGAGCCAGAAGAGATCGGGAAACTGCCGACTTTTGACGATCCCCGAGTTCTCATGCCCGGGATACGACCCATGCGGCGCCTGGCTCCCGCCGGGCCCCTCGGCGGTCCCCAACTCCGCGCCGGTGAGAAGCTTGATGGTCCGCATGGCGACCGGCGGACGTTCGGGAAGTTCCTCGACGATCCGCAGCGGCTCGGCGGCGGTGACGAGCGTAAGCGGCAGGACCATCAGGCATCCCGCCAGCCACCCGCGAAGCGGAGCGACTTCGATCAGCGAATTCCAGAACGACATCAGGGCCCTTTCCGAGGGTGGTGAGTACGTAGGATTATCATGTCCCCGCGATGCGAGAAAACGAACAACCACCGATGAATTCCTGATGAATCCGCCGTAGGTCGTATGCATGGATGCTGGGTTAGCCGCGGGCGTAGCCCAGCCTACGAACTCGATGAACCGTCTCCCTGGGATCAGCGCCATCACCCCGCGAGCTTCCACAACCGCGACAAGGTGCGGCCGTCGGATTTCTGCGGAATCGAAGGACACACCCCCAACCGGGCGATCAGGTCGTCGAGCGAATCGGTCAGAATGATCCAGTCGAGGTCCTCCGGCGAGATGCAGCCCTGCTTGAGCAGCGTGTCGCGCATGAAGTCGAACAACGGCTGCCAGTAGTCGCGGCCGACGAAGATCAGCGGAAAGCTGCTGATCTTCCCGGTTTGAATCAGCGTCGCGGCTTCGTAGGCTTCGTCCAGGGTGCCCAGGCCGCCGGGGAAGATGACGAAGGCCTGCGAGTACTTCACCAGCATCACTTTGCGGACGAAGAAGTAGCGGAAAGTCACGAGCTTATCGAGGTACGGATTGGCCTGCTGTTCGTGGGGCAGGATGATGTTGCAGCCGACCGATTTGCCCCGCACGTCCCTCGCTCCGCGGTTGGCCGCCTCCATGATCCCCGGGCCGCCGCCGGTCATCACCACAAACCCCAGCTTGGCGATCTCCTGTCCCGCCTGCCGCGCGAGCTTGTAGTAGCGATGCTGTTCGTCGAACCGGGCCGAACCGAACACCGTGACGCAGGGCCCGAGGAAGTGGAGCGCCCGAAAGCCGCGGATGAACTCGACGCAAATCCGCACGACGCGGAAGAACTCATCGAGCCGCGACCGGGGCCCCGCGAGCAGCCGACGATCCCCGGCGAGCTGCGCCGGACTGGCGGGTGGGACGACGCGATAAGTGACGGGTTCGGCGGGGTTCGACATGGTGGGCTGTTCGTCAATGTGATTCGAGGATGATCAACGCACGTTGATGTCGGGGGCATGACGGCGACTTGGGGCCAACGGCGCCGCGGCGATGCCAACCGTCGCGCGGCGAGGTATTGTGACGTCCAGCCGCCAAGGGGACCATGCGAACGCCGACTCGGCGGGCGTGATTCAAGGAACGACGACGTTGATGCCAGGACATGTCGAAATTTCGGGCGTCCGGTTGTATTTGAGCACCCCGGATGATTCCGCCGGGGAATGGATCGGACAGCGCGAGATCCTGCAGCAGCTCCTCGCCTGCTGGTTGACCGTCGACGAGCGGGATTTCCCCCTCTCCCCCCGGCTCGTCGGGACGCCGGGCATCGGAAAGACCACCTTGGCGGTCGCCGCCGGTCGGCAGCGGCAGCAGCACGTTTATATCTATCAGTGCACCGCCGACACGCGGCCCGAAGATTTGCTGGTGACGCCGGTCCTCGCCGAGGATGGGAAGATCAAGTACCACGCCTCGCCGCTGGTGACGGCGATGCTGGAAGGGGGCGTCTGCATCCTCGATGAAGGGAACCGGATGAACGAGAAGTCGTGGGCCAGCCTGGCCCCGCTGCTCGATCATCGTCGGTATGTCGAATCGATCGTCGCGGGGATCACGATTCACGCCCATCGCGACTTCCGCTGCGCGGTGACGATGAACGACGACGAATCGACCTTTGAAATCCCCGACTACATTCTCAGCCGGTTGCAGCCGACGCTGACGCTGGCCCATCCCGAACGGGACGACGAACTGCGGATTCTGCGGTATCACCTCCCGTTCGCCGAAGCCGAGATGTTGAATCTGACGGTCGATTTCCTGCAGGAGGCGCATCGGCTGAATCTCGATTACTCGACGCGCGACGGAATCCACGTCCTGCGGTACGCCCTGAAACGGCTGGCGCAGACCCCCGATCATCCCGCCGGCAAAGACCGGGTGTGGGGCGAGGCGCTGATCGCTTGCCTCGGGCCGGAGGCGTCCGATCTCGAAGCCCACGCCGAACGCCAACGCCGGACGCTCGGCGGGCAAACCACCCCGATGGGTCTGGGGGACTTCTTCTTCGACCCCGACGACGAGCTGCACCCCGACGCGGACGATGACGACGACGAGTGAAAACGAGCGGCGCGGCGTCAGCCCGCCGTGTGTTGATCGCTTGGACGCCCCGGCGTTGATTGTGGATGGCCGGAATTCACCAGCTTGGTTACACGGGTGGCGTGGGAAGTCACGCGATCCGTTGAAGGCTTCCGTGGCACGGACTTCCAGCCCGTGATTCTGCCTGGAGTCTTCCTCATGCCACAGCGTGATAGGCTGCTATGGTACGCTCGGGCGATGGGTGCCGGTTGGACATCAATAAGCGGTTTCGTACAGTCGGTGGAACCGGTATTACGTCACGGCCACAATCAAGCGGGGTGAGGGTAGCGCTGCCGGATTGGCGCAGTCGCCGAAATCAGAAGGCTTGCCAGTTGAGATTTTCCATCACGCGACGTTTACGGTCACTCCTGCCGAGTTACTGGGCCGTAGTTGGAAAAGATGAATTTGTCCTTCGACGACGGGGGAGTCTCTTCCACCGATTCATCCAAGATTGGGAGGAATGGCATGGCCATTGGCCGGCCAGGGGGGAGGTCAGGCTTCAGCTTCCCTTGCACGCCTGGAGTGCCAAGTCAGCGTGGAGGGTGCTGCTTATCGATGAAACGATTTGCACAGGAACACTAAAGCAAAGTTTCATGCCGTCCAAAAACGATGGAATCCACTGGCGGTTCCAAGACGACGTCTTGATGGATCGGAGTCTGCCGCGCTTACGGATGCACCACGCGGTGCGGAATTCCTCACAGCTGGTGCTCGCATGTTGGAACCCCGGATGTTATGGAGCGCAAGGTGTCATCCGCTCATCGCTCCCTCCTGACATCATCATGGGCCTGTTCGGCATCGCCGCGATCTCCGTCCTGATCTCTTCGTAAAGACGGGATGGCCAAGCCTTCCGCGGGCGATGTCGTGCCGTGACAGGGGTTGGAACCAGTCTCCTACGACAATTCCGTCCCGCTCCGTCCCGCCGGACCAGTTTCACCGACTTCCCTAGAATCGATATTCTGAGTGCTGTGGTCCTTGAGGGCTCGATCTCCATCGACATTGTGAGCGATGTCACGGAGCCGTCGGCAGGACACCGCACGTTGCCTGCGTACACGACAATCAGGAGCAATCTGCAGCATGCGTTTTTCCGCCCGAGTGATTGTCGGACTCTTGACGTCGGTCGTGCTGTGGACTTCATTGGCCGCAGCCGATTCCGCCGCGCCGCTGGTCTTCAACACCACCGCTCCAACCAACCATTTGCAGGGGACCTTGTCCGCCGAGGTCCGGTTCGCCCAGAGTCAGATCGTGCCGGCGACTCCGCGCAAGGGGGACAGCCAGCCCCATCTGGTCGGCCTGCGCCGGACACTGCTCCTCGTGCGGCCGCTGAAACCGATCCGCGAGATCCCGATGGAGGTCACCGCGCGCTACCACGCCGGGAAGGAACTGGGGCGGCTGACCCTCGATCCGCCGGAGAAGCTGCCGCACACCGCCTACCATGTGGAGGGCCTGCCGGACGAACCGATCGATTTCACCGCGCCCGCCGCGGCGGGCCTGGTTATCGAGAATCGACACGATCTGGAACGGCTGAGCGAGCCGGAATCGACGTTCCTGCATGAGCCGTTAGGTCAGCACGCATTGATTGAGATCCACACCGCCAACGGTCGCTGGGTCCGCGATCTGTATGTCCCGAGTCTGCCGGAGTTCGATGGAAAATTCGTGCGGGTCCGCTCCCAGGCCGCGTATGAATCGATCGTGCATTACGGCGGCCGATCGGCCACGATCGCCGAGAACCAGACCTTGCTGCTCAAGTCGGTCCGCGGCCAATGGCTGCTCGAAAGCGATCTGGAAAATCAGGGGCTCACGTACGCCGAGAACACTTGGAGCGGTGTCCTGCCGGCCGAGTGGCTCACGCCCGGCTTGAGCCTGTCGATCCAACAAGGGCAGTCGAACGGCAAGCTGACCAAGTTCCAAATCGGCGCGCCGACGGAACTGCTGATTCACACGATCGACCTCGGGATGCTGACCCCGCGGCGCGACAAGTTCCGGTTCGCCAACGATCCTTCCGCCCATCGCGAATACTTCCAGACCGTCCCCGTCAGTCGGTTGATCGTCAGTCAGTACGCGCCGCTCGAACTCGCCGAAGTGCGGCTCCCCAACGGAACCTTGCTGACCGACCACGACCCCACGAAGGGCGATTGGCACAACGGCGAGATGCGCCAACGCATCGGCAAGGAGCTGATCTCGCTGGGGATCGACAACGCCAACTACGGTCTCCACAGCACGCCGGGGGAAGGTGAGGCGAGTCACCCCTACATCGCGGCCCAGTTGACGGCCCACAACAGCACCGGGAATTACGCGAACGGCGTCGTCGTGCACGGCGGCTCGGGGGGCGGCGGCATCGTCACGCTGGATGACTCGCTCGGCAACGAGTTCAGTCACGAAGTCGGTCACAACTACGGCTTGGGCCATTATGTGGGGGGCTTTCAGGGATCGGTCCATCGGACCGCCGATCAGCCGAATTCCACCTGGGGTTGGGACGCCGACCGCAACCGGTTCATCCCCAACTTCGCGCCCACGCGCGGCGGCGAAGCGACCTGCCTTGAAAACGAATGCCAACCCCCGTTCGACGGCCGCTCGTTCGGCAAGGACGCGATGGCCGGCGGCGCGCCGCTCTCGGGGTTCCATCGCTTCACCCTCTACACGCCCAATTCGGCGGCGATCATCCAGCAGTTTCTCGAAAGCAAAGCGGTGTTCGACGCCGCCTCGCCGACCGGGTTCAGTCAATGGAACGACGTCCAAGGCAAGCTGCTGCCGTATCGCCACACGATCGATGTCGGCGCGAAGATCACCCCGCCGGCGAAAGACATCGAAGCCGGCAAGCTCCCCGCGTTCTTGACCGAATACGAGCGGGTGAACGTGGTCTTGGGGGATGGCAACTGGACCCGGGACATCGTGATTCCGCCCGCCATGCCCGCCAATCGTGGTCGGAGTGTCACCATCAATCATGACGCCGGTTACGGGAGCACCCTGTTCCTGAACGGCCGCCAGATTCCTATCAAGCGCGGTTTTCAGAAGGCTTTCGTGTCCGACGGACAGACATGGAAACCAAGGACGGGGACCGACCTGGCGATCGAACGCAAGCCGCAACAATTCGGCGTGCCGGTGACCACGCTGGTCGGGTACTACGACCCCGACGGTCAACTCCCGAGCACAATTTACCCGGCGCTCCATGGCGCCTACGGCTTCACCTACGCCGACGACGGCGGTCCCGCGGACGCCCCGGAGTGTCACCTGCTCGTCAAAACACGCGACGGTGCGCTCCGTTTCCGCCTCGAGGATCGCCGGCTGAGCGCCGACCTGATGAACAAGTTCCATGTGAACGTTCCCGCCGCGAGTGCCCCGGAAAGCGTGGCGGTCGTTTGCCGCGGGAACGTGCTGGACAGCCGGCCGATCGCCGCCGCGACCGACCAACTGACCTACACGGTACATGGCCGCCCGCTGGCCGCCGTGGACTAACTCAGCCGACGCCCGGGGTCCATACGAAGCCCATCACAAAGAGCGGCGCGGCGTCAGCCCGCCGTGTCTGACACGGTGGATGTCCATCTTCCCGTTGTTGGATGGCTCGGACGATCGGGTTGGTTGGGGAAGGGTGCTGCTCATCAACCGCGTCGAGCCGGCTCGCACGGCGGGCTGACGCCGCGCCGCTCTCTTGGGGGCCGCGCTCACGCCGCGCGGCGGAGGGTTTGCGGCACTTCGCGGAGGTCGACCAGCGCGTGGATGTTCCCTGTGACGGGCTGGGCGGTGAAGCGGCCGCGGGGTTCTTCAAGGCGGACGCGCACGCCGGCCGTCGGGCAGAGCATCGTCGAGATGACCCGGCCGTCGACCCGGGATTGTGGGACGACCGTCACTTGAAAGCGCTGCAGGATCGTCGGGATGACGGTCTTGAGGATCGTCATCGCCAGCGGGCCACCCAGACACATCCGCGGTCCCGCGCCGAACGGGAGGTAGGCGTACGGGGAGGGGGCGATGTGGGCCCAGCGGTCGGGGAGGTAGGCCTCGGGGTCGGGAAAGAGATCGGGCCGGTGATGGGTGATGAACTGGCTGAAGATCACCCCCGCGCCGACCGGCAGCGTGAACGGGCCCAGCGGCGTCGGGGCGGCCGACATCCGTTGCGAGTACGCCGAGGCCGGCAAGACGCGCATGCTCTCCTTGATGGCGTGTTCGCACTCGATGAGGCGATCGAGCTGTTCGAGGGTCGGAAACCCGCCGTCGAGCTCGGTTCGTAGTTCACGATCGACCCGGGCCATCACCGAGGGATGTTGCGCCAGCAGGAAGAGGCCCCAAGTGAGGGAATGGGCGGTCGTCAGATGGGCCGCGCCGAAGATCAGCGCCGCCTGCCCGATCAATTCGTCGTGCCCGAGCCGCCCCGCCTCGTCATGCGCCTGCAGGATCATGGCGAGGACGTTGTGCCCGCCGTCGGTGGCTTGGCGGCGGCGGTCGATCATCGCGGCGATCTCGGTTTCCAGTTTGCCCGCGAAGGTCAGCAGCTCGTCGTACCGGGCGGTGAGGGCGGGGTCGGAAACGAAGACCCCCATCCCCAGTTCGTGATTCAAATGGACCCAGTCGTCGATCATCCGGCCGATGCGGTACGCCGTGTCGGGATCGTCGAGACCGAAGAGCATCGTGCTGGTGACGCGGAGCATGAACTCGGTCATCTCGCGGGCGAGGTCGATCTCGGTCCCCGCGCGCCAGCCGGCGAGGAGCTCCTCCGCGAGGTGCCGGATCGTGGGGAGGTAGCCTTGGATCGCCTTCTTCAGGAAGGCTTCCATGACCATCCGCCGCTGCCGTTTATGATCGTCGCCGTTGACGCTGAGGAGCCCCGACGACAGGCGGCGCTGCGCCGAGTTGCGCGGCCCCCGCACGGCGAAGAACCGCGAATGAAAGGTTTGGGCGTCGCTGAGGACCTGATGATTGAGCGCCGGGCTGAAGACGAAGTGGAGCCGGCTCCCTTCATGCTCGAGCGCGGCAACGTCGCCGTGCTCGGCGTGCAGCCGCCGCATCACCGCGATCGGGTCGGCGGGAAAATCGAGGAGATTGCCGCGGGTGATCGGCAACTCGGGCTCGGGACGGTGCAGGCTCAGCAGGTCGGCGGTCATCGGGTTTTCGTCGGCGAGGGGCCCGCGGCGGGTGGCCCAACGGCGGAATTTGCCGTTTTCGGAATGGCTTGTATCAGGAACCGCGCTTTCGGCGATAGAGGAGTTTCCCGCCGCCCCACCCCGGATTGCCGCGCGAGGGGAGGGCGGACGATAACCCGCGCTTCGGCGTGAGCTCTCGGTTTCGTCAGACCGGGGAGCCGCCGCGCGAGGTGAAGCATGGTGTGTCGCTTGGTTGCACGAATGTTGCTTGGTTCCGTGGTCGTGACGGGGACCATCGCCACAACGCCCAAAGTTCTGGCGCAGGACTGGATCACCTTCCGCGCCCAGAATGAAGCACCCGAACAGTTCGCGGACGAGGTCGACGGCGAACCGGCGAGCTATCAGATCAACGAGCCGCAGAATCAGGCGGTGGTGCCGGAACGGCTCGCCCCCATGGGGCCCCCCGGAGGCTATGCGCCCCCGCTCGCCGAGGAAGGCGGACTACCGCCGATGGTCGTGCCGCGCGGCACCACGTTCGCCACCAGTTGGACGTCGGGCGAGGGGGACGATCTGGGGATGACCGATGTCGAGGCCCGGCAGACGCTGGTCTTTCCGCGACTGCCGGGGTTCATGGTCTCGCTCGGGACGTCGCTCCACTTCCTCCGCGGGCCGAACTCGACCGACCTCCCCGAGACGTTGTACGACCACTCGCTCGATCTGCGGTGGATGAAGAAGCTGAACGACTGCTGGGTGCTTGATCTGGGGCTCACACCGAGCCTGTTCACCGACTACGACAACACGGGGTCCGACGCCTTTCGGATGCCCGCCCGCGCGCTCGCCTTATGGAACCGCAGCGCGGAATGGCAGTTCGCCTTCGGGGTCGTCTACCTCGACCGCGAAGACATCAAGGCGTTGCCCGCCGTCGGGGCGATCTGGACGCCGAACGACTGCTACAAGATCGAGCTGATGTTCCCCCGCCCGCGGGTGATGCGGCTCCTCTCCAGCGACGGGGAGACCAGCCGCTGGATCTATCTCGCCGGCGAATTCGGCGGAGGCTCGTGGGCGATCGATCGGGTCAACGGCACGCCCGACGTCTTCACGTACGGGGCGCTGCGGCTGCTGGTCGGGTATGAACGGAAAGCCCCGAGCGGCTTCAACCCCCGCGCCGAAGCCGGCTTCATCTTCAACCGGCAGGTCGAATACAAGTCGGGCGTCGGCGATTACGACCCGAGCAACGCCGTCATGCTGCGGTTCGGGGGCTCGTTCTAGGAGGGTCGAAGGTCGAAGGTCGAAGGTTGAGGGTCTGAAAAGGCGAAAATGCTGACTCTTCTCTGACCATCAACCCTCAACCTTCGACCATCAACCTCCTCAGAATCCCAGCCCGATGCCGTTGAGGAGCGCCGTTTCCACCGTCCCCCGCTTGATGTCGAACATGCCGGGGTAGCGTTTGGCGAAGGGCTTGTTGGGGCCGGGGCAGTACTGGCGGCCGTTCCCCTCGATCGCGACGATCGTCGGAATGCGGGCCGCGAGGCTCGCCGAGTGCAGGAACGAGTAGCCCGGACAACTCAGGTCCTGCACGCAAAGGAACATGCCGAATTTCTGCGCGGCGGCGGCGAGCAGCAGCGACTCGGTCTGCCCCTTGCAGGCCTTGAGCGCCACGCCGCTGTACCCCTGCTCGCGGCTGAGGAGCAGCGAGTCGTAATCGACGAGCGATTCGTCGATCACCACCGGCTTGATGGCCGCCGCCTGGTGCATCTTGTTTTCGGGATGCGCCTTCAGATCGCGATGGGTCGGCTGCTCGACGTATTGAATGCGGTCGAACGCGGCGGGGGCTTTCGCGCGAATCGTTTCGAGGAACTCGACGACGTAGGCGACATTCGCGCACTTCTCGTTGAAGTCGACCGAGTAATGCCACGTCGTACAGCCGCGCTTCGCCTGCGCTTCGGTCGCGACGCGATCCACGGTCAGGACCCGTTCGACATCCCACGCGAAGTCTTCGCCCGAGAGCTTGATCTTCATATGGGTCAGGCCGTTGTAGCCGATCCATTCCCCCAGCGTCTCGGGGAGCCCGTCGCCGATCTTTTTCGTGACGTCGGCGGGGGTGAGGGGATCGAGGGCTCCCACGAGGTGATACAGCGGGAGCTGCGGTTTGGGCTCGCGAGAGGTGTACTTGTCGAGGTACTCCCCCTTGAACTGGGCGTCGAGGTACTCCGAAAGGTCGTGATTCATGAACTTCGACGTCAACGCGTTGTAGCTGTTGACGTTGTGCAGCCGGCCGTAGGCGTCGTGCAGCGCGGCGTCGAAGGGGCTTGCCGCGACGAGCTGCGCGAGCTCGGGCATCGTCTCGGCGAGCTTCATCCGCCGGCACAGCGTCGTCGCCGTATGATGATACTCGCCGGAGAGGTGATAGCTGAGGTCGATCGGATGACCGTATTCGGTGCAGACCGAGCCGAGCTCGATGATCTCCTCGGCGAAGGTCTTCATCGCGGCTTCGGTCTGTTCGCCGGAGACCTTGTCGGTCGGCCAGGCCCAGATGTTCCCGACGGGCATGCTGCCGAAGCCGGTGGCGTGATGCTTGCCGTCCCGCGATTCGACCGTAAGGGTGCAATTGATGAGGAAGGACTTGTCGATGACGCGGCCCCCGAACTTGAGCGGGGCTCGGAAACTCACCGGTTCGATCGCGCACGCCGCGAACTTGATCCGGACATCCGTCGCTTTCGACATCTCCAACGCTCTTCAAGGAAGGTGAAACGGACCACGGCGTCGACTTCGACCCATCGGCGACGCCCGATCTTAATCCCCCGGCCGAGCCGCGATCAAGAAAACAGGTCCAAATTAGGTCGAAGGTTGATGGTCGAGGGTTGAGGGTCAGAGGCAGGACCGCTCCCGCGTTGCGGCCTTCAACATTCGACCCTCAACCTTCGACCCTGGCTCGATACCCATGACTCACGCGGGCTGCCTACAATACCGCCGGGATCGAGGTTCGTGGCCTGCCTTTCGAGAGGAACTCCCGTGTTGCGGCTCGCGTGTGTGGGATGGTGTGTGGTTTGCCTATTGGGGACGGCGTTCGCCGAAGCTCCGCTGAAGCTTGACGCAGTCGGGACGGCGGCGAGCCTGATCGCCGAGGCGACCGAGAAGGTCGACGAACTGACCAAGCAACTCGAAACCGCCGAGGCGTACAAGGAGGCCGAAGGCCCCGTCAAGCAGTCGGCCAGCTTGGTGGCGCTGATCGGGCAGGCGCTCGCCGAGCATCCGGACGCCTCGACGCTGAAGGCCGCCGGACCGAGCCTCCGCGACGCGGCGATCAAGGTCGCGCGAGCCGGTTCGTACGACGACGCCAAGGCGGCGTTCCCGGCGCTCCAGGCGGCTCTGAAAGGCGAGGTCAACCCCGCGGCGAAGGCCGAATTTGATTGGGCGAAGCTGACGAAGATGCATCCGATCATGGAAGAAATGAACGCCCGGGCGACCAAGTTCCGCCGGGTGCTGCGTCGGCCGAAAGATCCGGAAGCCGACAGCCGGCACGTCGCCGCGATCGCCCTGGCGGCGATCAGCTCGCATGCCGACACCCACGAGGTGAAGGATCCCGCCGACCTGCCGCAATGGCACGCCTGGGCGACCGAGCTTTACACCCATATGACCGCGAGCGCCGCGGCCGTCCGCGCCAAAGACATGGACCAGGCGAAGGAACACTTCAACGCCGGCATGGAAACCTGCACGAAGTGCCACGACAAGTTTCAGGATTGATGTTTTCCAAGGGCGAAGTCCAGGGAAAGCTTTCCCTGGGCTTCGTCCGGGCAACTCGCATCACTCACATCAACTCGCGGACGTCAGTCACCTGCCCGGTGATGGCGGCGGCGGCGACCATCGCCGGGCTCATCAGCAGCGTCCGCCCCGTCGGGCTCCCTTGACGGCCCTTGAAGTTGCGGTTGCTCGACGACGCGCACAGTTCGCGGCCTTGCAGTTTGTCCGGGTTCATCGCCAGACACATCGAGCACCCCGCGCCGCGCCATTCAAATCCGGCCGCCTCGAAGACCTGATCAAGCCCCTCTTGCATCGCCTGTTCGCGCACGAGTTGCGAACCGGGGACGACCAACGCTTTCACGCCGGGGGCGACCCGTCGTCCCTTCACCAGCGCGGCGGCTTCCCGCAAGTCGCTGATTCGCCCGTTCGTGCACGACCCAATAAAGGCGACGTTGATCTTCAGCCCCTTCAGCGGCGTCTGCTCCTTCAGATCCATATAGTCAAAGGCTTCGCGGATCCCCTTCTGATCATCCGCCGGGAAACTCGCGACCGCCGGCAGCAATTCGCTCACCCCGATCGCCTGCGCCGGGTTGATCCCCCAGGTGACGGTCGGCTCGATGTCGGCGGCGGCGAACTTGACGACGTCATCGAACTCGGCGTCGGGTCCGCTGGCGAGACTCAGCCACCACGTCGCGGCCTGGTCGAACTCGACCCCTTGCGGCGCGAACGGCCGGCCGCGGACATAGTCGACCGTGGTCTGATCGGGGTTCACATAGCCGCAGCGGGCCCCCCCCTCGATGCTCATGTTGCAGACGGTCATCCGCTCTTCCATCGACATCCGATCGAAGACCTCGCCGGCGTATTCGTAGGCGTACCCCACGCCCCCTTGCACGCCGAGTTTGCGGATGATGTGCAGGATCACGTCCTTGGCGTAGACCCCGGGCCGGAGCTGGCCCGTCACCTCGATGCGACGGACTTTCGGCCGCGCCATCGCCAAGGTCTGCGTCGCGAGCACGTCGGCGACCTGGCTGGTCCCGATGCCGAAGGCGATCGACCCGAACGCGCCGTGCGTGCTGGTGTGGCTGTCCCCGCAGGCGATCGTCATCCCGGGCAGGGTCAAGCCCTGTTCAGGCCCGACGATGTGGACCACTCCTTGGCGACGGTCCTTCAGGTCGAACAGCCGCACGCCGAATTCCCGGCAGTTCCGCTCGATCGCCGACATCATCTCCTCGGCGAGCCCGTCGGCGAACGGCCGGGCCTGATTGTCGGTCGGCACAATGTGATCGACGGTGGCGACGGTCCGCTCGGGATAGGGAACCTTCAGATTCCGCTCGCGCAGAATCGCGAACGCCTGGGGGCTGGTCACCTCGTGAATCAGATGCAGCCCGATGAAGAGCTGCGTCTGACCGGAAGCCAGCGTGCGAACGGTGTGCAGATCCCAGACTTTGTGAAACAGATTGCGACGGTCGGACATTCCGGTCGGTCTCGAAGCGAACCACGAAGAGGGCAAACCTATAGGACTACCGAATACAAGATACCACGCGTTCGCCCCGGTTCCGAGCCCCTTCCGGTCGACGAGGTTGTTTGGAGAAATCCGCCGGGAGACGTGTGCGATCGCGTCATCAGGAATGTGCGTCACGGGAGATTGACGCGGTCACGATTCAAGATATGCTCAGATGAACAGTTCGGCGGACGGCTTGATGATTCTCTCCGGAGATTTCCCGATGGGTTGTTTGACCCGTTGCCTGATACTGGGGTGTCTCATCGGGTTAATCGGCGCGGTGCGGGGCGAAGATTGGACGCCGCCCAAGTACCCGGATCCCCAAGCGATCTTGCGGGAAGCGCGCGCCGATACGCACGCCAAACGTTATGAGCTCGCACTCACCAAGCTGATTTGGATCCATGAATATGCGTTGAAGAGCGCCGCCTGGCAGACGGGAAACCGGTATTCGTTCGCGCTCTTCGATTGGGAACGGCTGGCGCTCGAGTATCCTCCGGCCATGACCAAACTGCTCGGGTGTCGCGATCAATTGACTGATCGGCTTCCTGAACTGCACGGCGAGGAGCTGCGCGCGATGTTTGCCGAAGTCGCGGCGATCAACCGTTTTTTGGAAGCTCCTTCGGCTACGGTCGCGGCCTTCCTCAATATCGCTCAAACGCGCCCGAAAGATGCCCGGGGGATGTTTCAGGACGGCAAACACGCGTTGCTCGATCAACGGGAGTTTCTACTCTACGCCGAATTCGTCGAACCCGAAGGGGAATTGACGCGCAGCAAGCGGACGTATGAGATGTCCATGATGCTCCCGGAACGCATCAAGAATCGACCGATCCAAGCGGACGTTGTTGCGGAACATCACAGACAACACTATCGCATCGAATGCGCGACGCTGGTCGCCGTCCTGGTGCTCAATCTGCGGCAACAAGACGCGGACGCCATCGCGGCCTCCGCGCGCGAGACCCTCGACGATGCGGAGATGCGGACGCTGATGCACAAGGCACTCCTCGGGGAAGTCCCGCCCCGGAAGCGGTGACCCCCGAGGTCCGACGCGGCGCCATCCCCGATGGTCGCCGCTACACGTCGGCTGGTATGCTGCAACCGGTACGCGTTCGTCGTCGACCCCGGAACCGCCGCGCGTGAAGATCCTCCTCGTCGCCGACATTCATGCCAACTGGTTCGCCCTTTCGGCGATCCGGGAACGGTTCGACGTCTGTCTGTGCCTCGGCGACATCGTCGAGTATGGCACCGACCCCGTCCCCTGCATCGATTGGGTCCGCCGACATGCCCATGCGGCGGTCCGCGGCAATCACGATCACGCCACCGCCCAGCGCGTTCCCACCCCGCTGACCTCGGGGTGTCGTCGCCTCGCCGCCGCAACCCGCGCGCACCATGCCCGCGTGCTGCAGCCGACCCATTACAAGTTTCTGGCGCGGTTGCCGGTGACCCAATCGCTGCAGATCGACGGCCGCACCTTCTTCCTCGTCCATGCCACGCCGCGCGATCCCATGGACGAATACCTCGGTCCCGATCCGATCGGCTGGTCCCAGCGGCTGGCGGGGATCCAGGCCGACTTCGTCTGCGTCGGGCATACCCATCTGCCGATGGAACTCGATGTCGATGGTCGTAAACTGATCAACCCCGGCTCGGTCGGCCAGCCGCGCGACGGCGATCCCCGCGCCTCGTACGTGATCATCGAAGACGGCGTCGTCCATTTCCGCCGGGTCGAGTACGACATCGACGCGGCGATCGCCCATCTGCGGCACGCGGGGCTCGACGACGAATCGCTGTCGATCGGCGTCGAAATGCTCCGCACCGGCGGCCGCTCCGCCGAAGCCGCCCGAACGATCTGACCTGTGTTCGCCCCCGTCTAAGCCCCCGACGACGCGCCGGGGGCAACGAGGCGATGGTCGTCATTCCTCGACCATGAGGATGGGATCGACGTCGCCGTTGGTGTCGAACCGGCCGATGGCGAAGCCGTTGCCGGTGTGATAGCCGAGGGCCGCGCGGGGGAGCTTCGGCGGTTTGAGGCTGCGGTAGACGAGCCATTGCGCCTTGCCGACCTTCCAACGATAGGCGGCGGCGATGTCGCCGGTGACCCGCTTGCCGTCTTCGGTCACGGTCAGTTTCCGCCAGCCAGCCACTTTGCGACGACGTTGGGGATCGAAGTCGAAGATCAATGGCGCGAAGAGTCCCTGGCCTTCGCCCTGTTGTTCGAGGGTCAGGCTGTCCTGCGCAAACGAGCAACGGTGGGGCGTGCTATGGACCGTGTCGTCCGGGAGCGCAAGCGGATAGACGCGGGCTTGCAACGATTCGAGTTGCAGCCGTCCCGCACGACTCCCCGGATCCCAACTCCCCTGGACGCCCGCGGCGAACGGCAACCGGCTACGTAATGCCAGCGGACCCGCCGGGGCGCCGCTGATGGAATCGGCGAGCATCAGGAACTGATCTTCTCTCGACAACAGCACCAGCCGTTCGACCCGCAGTTTCCCCGGGCCGACCATCTGCAACTCGGCGTAGTCGGCCTCCGGTTGCGATTCCCAGCAGACGCACGACCATTCGTCGGCGAGTTCGATCGCGGACGTTCCCAATCGCAGCTCCAACCCCCATGGTCCATGCAGCAGCGAGCGGCCGCCGATCATGAGATCGATTTGGGGCAGCGACGCATGGTGGGCCAGCGCGATCGTCGCGGCGGTCGCGGTCCAATCGGAGCGCAGCACCGCGAGCCGCGCCCAGTCCGATTGATTCGAGGGCATCAGACTGATCGCGGCCGCCCCGGACGAGCGCGGCTTCTTCCCGGCGGCATGTTCCGCGAGTGATTTCAGGCAGGCGCGGGAGGGGCTGCCGGCGGGCCAGCCGCACAAATCGGCGGCGTGCCGCAGCAGGGGCAAGGCATCGGCGGCTTGGCCGTTCGCGAGGGCCAGCTTGCCGTCGGGTCGACAGAGCGCGACCGATTTCTCCAAGAGATCGCTGACGAGTTGTTGTTGATCATGATCCCACAACGATTGTCCCGCCTGCTGTGTCCACTTCGTCAGGCGGACCAGCGGGGCAAGCCAGTAGGGCAACCGCGGCAACAGTTCGCCATGCGGCGTGCCGTCGGTATCGGTGCGGCTGGAGAGTTCGCGCGTGCAGACCCGCTGACCCTTGCGGATCAATTCCTGGCCGAATGCAAGGGGCCGATAGACCAGCCCGGCAAGGAGCGGGATTTCTCCGGTTTGCACCAGTCGTTCATCGGGGGGTGCGTCGGCGGCGAGGGTCTGTTGCGCGCCGGCGATGACGTCGCTGAGCGTGTTCCGCCACAACGGCCACCAGAAGCGTTGCGGCAGGCGTTCCCCCACCGTCCACAACAGTTCCAACGCGATGAGGAGTTCGCCGGCCGACAGCGGTTGCGCATGTGGTCCGGCTGTCAGCGCCTTCACGAGGGGTTGCACGCGGACCAGCCACGACGGTTGCGGCTTCATCGCGGCCCGCCGGCCCGTGGCTTTTCCAGGCTTCGGCACGAGGGCGGCGAGCGCCGGTCCGAGGAGACTGTCGGCGGGCGGATGCGGCGACCACGCGGCCCACAGCTCCTTGATGGCGCCGGCGGATTCCTTGCGGGCCCGATGCGCTTTCCGCCAGGCAGCCCCGAAGCGCGTCGGATCCCCCGCCTTCGCGGCGGCGATCAGTTCGACATCGGCGGCCCCTTCCCAGGTGCAGGCCCGCAACAGCTCCGCATCGCTCCATGCAGCCAGCTCGACAAGTGACGTCCGTAACGACAGGGAACTGGGCATCCGACATCCGCGACCAAGAGACCAACTGCACCGGCCCGTGGACGGGGTTTCGTCCGGGGCGTTGCAGCGTAATCCCCCTCCCCACCCCGTGCCAGTTCCCGCCGAGGCGGATTCCCCCGGAAAGGAGCGGCGCGGCGTCAGCCCGCCGTGGAATGATTGAGGCATCGCCCGACACATCGAGCAGGCGACTCGAGCTCCCACATGATCACGCTCGCGAGGGACATCCGAACGGCGATGTCCTGCCCGGTCTTCGGGCGGCAACATGCCGGCCGCGGTGAAAACCGCGGGGACCGTGGCGGACACGGCGGGCTGACGCCGCGCCGCTCCTTATCGAACTTGTCGCGACGGCACCCGGCCGGGGCGGGTGCCCCGGCCTATGTTCTCCATGTGAGGCCCTCGCGAGGCGATTTGACCCTCCGTCAGCCCGCCGTTAGCATCGACCCAGAGACAGACCCGCACGATTCGACCACTCGAAAGTTCCTGATCATGACCCAGCCCCGCCGGGCGCTCGTCAGTTGCACCGACAAATCGGGCCTCGTAGAGTTCGCCCGCGGCTTGGTCGCTTGTGGATTCGAACTCGTCTCGACCGGTGGGACGCGTGGCGCACTCCAGGCCGCCGGACTCGCCGTGACCGACATCTCCGACTATACCGGCTTCCCGGAGATGATGGATGGCCGGCTGAAGACGCTCCACCCGAAAGTCCATGGGGGCCTATTGGGCCGGCTGCCGCAGGATGCCGACGTCATGCAGGCCCACGGAATTCTCCCCTTCGAGCTGGTGGTGGTGAACCTCTACCTCTTCGAGGAGACGATTCGGCAACCGGGCGTCACGATCGACCACGCCATCGAACAGATCGACATCGGCGGCCCAAGCATGATCCGCTCGGCGGCGAAGAATCATGCCCGCGTCGGCGTGGTGACCTCCCCCGCCCAATATCCCCGCGTGCTCGAGGAATTGTCGCGCGGTCCGTTGAGTCCCGACTTCCGCCGGGAACTCGCCGCGGCGGCGTTCGACCTGACCGCCAGCTACGACCGGATGATCGCCGACTACTTCGCGGGCCTGACGACCACCGGCGTCGAACGGCAATTCCCGAGCAAGTTGACGCTGTCGCTTGAGCGCCGCGCGACGTTGCGCTACGGCGAGAACCCGCATCAACAAGCGGCGTTCTATGTCGACCCCCACCCCCATCCCGCGACGCTCGCCGCCGCCGAAGTCCTCCATGGCAAGGAGCTGTCGTACAACAACCTGCTCGATCTCGACGCCGCGATGCAGATCATCCGCGAGTTCCGGCAACCCGCCGCCGTGGTGATCAAGCACAACAATCCGTGCGGGTGCGCGGTCGCCGAGCAGTTGGCCGACGCCTATGAAAAAGCCGACGCGGGAGACCCCGTGAGCGCGTTCGGCTCGATCCTGGGCTTCAATCGGCCGGTCGATCGCGCGACGGCGGAGCAACTCAGCGTCCCCGGGCGGTTCATCGAGGCGATCATCGCTCCCGATTACACCCCCGAAGGGTTCGCCGTCCTGACGACCGAACCAAAATGGAAAACGAACGTGCGGCTGCTGAAATGCCCCGCCATGCTCGATCCGCGGCCGATCACCTACGACTATCGCCGCGTGACCGGCGGCCTGTTGATTCAGGAACGCGACGTCGACGAGGATCCCCGCGCCCAATGGCAAGTCGTCACCGCCCGGCATCCGACCCCCGAAGAGTACGCCGATTTGGAATTCGGCTGGCTCGTCTGCAAGCACGTGAAGTCGAACGCGGTCCTGTTCGCCAAGGGGGGGATGGTGGTGGGGGTCGGCGCGGGCCAGATGAGCCGGCTCGATTCGGCCTACATCGCGAGCCACAAGGCGGGGGATCGCAGCCGCGGCGGGGCCTGCGCCTCCGACGCCTTCTTCCCCTTCCGCGACGGCATCGATCAGATCCATCAGGCGGGGATCACCGCGGTCATCCAACCCGGCGGGTCGAAGCGCGATCAGGACGTCATCGACGCCTGCAATGAATTCGGGATCGCGATGGTCTTCACCGGCCGCCGCCATTTCCGACATTAACACGCGCCCTCGTAACGCAATGCGCCGTTTAGCCGCGAGCCGGAGGCGAGCGCGTTGATCGAACACGCGCTCGCCTCCGGCTCGCGGCTAAACGGATCAAACGATCGATGCGTGACATCACCGCGCGGCGCGGGGGCCTTCGGTCGGACCGGTCGGCACGATCACCTCGAAGTCGCTCCCCTTCACGCGACGCAGCTCATCGAGATCCTTGATCCGTTCGTCCGGCGCGACCGACAGCCGCCAGTCTCCGCCGTTGTCGGCGACAAACATCCCGTATTGCTTGAGGCCTAACAGAATCGCCTTGGGGTGCGGCGAGAACCCGGAAACGTCGAAGTCGGCCCGCAGCCGGAACCGTTCCCCCATCCGCGGCAGATGAGATTCGGTCTTGCGGCTCGCAAAATGGGTCGCCGGGTAGACATACGCCCGCCGCGTATTCCGCACGGTGAACCGCATCGCATGGTCGACCTTTCCCGCCGCGACGTCGTCATACCGGACGATCGCCGGGAAGATCGGCAGGCCGGCGGCGTCGGTCGAGGTCCACCCAGCGGGACGCAGCTTGTTCGACCGCAGATCGAAGAAGGCCGAACAACCGCACTCCCAGCCCTGCGGCGATTTGCGGCCGCGATAGAGTTCATAAAGATGCCCGCGAAACGGGTCGACCACGATGACATGCCGATCCCCCTCTTCGAGCTTCGCCTGGGTCTCGGCGAGAGTGCGGCCATCCAGGGGCCAATTCTCGATCGGGGCGTTGTCGGGAAGCGGGTACGGGCCCGGGTCCGATTCTTCGGGGTACTCCAGAATCTTGAACGGCACCTTCGGCTGATCGGGGGGGACCAGAATGAAGGCCATATCGAGGTTGTAGGCGAACTTCTTGTCGCCGCCGATCCCCGCGACGATCGCCGCCGAATCGGGATGCGGCGGCCGCTGGGAGATGTCCTCGTTCCATGGGTTATCCGCCGGGAAGACCTCGAGCTGTTCAAGGATCCGATCGGCCTCGGGAGTGTTGAACATCACCGGTCGTGTGAGCTTCGGCGGTTCCGCCGCGACAAGGGGGCGGAAGCGATGGGGATAGTCCGGGGCGCTCGCGATCAAGCCCAGCCCCACAGCCAAGTGCCAAGACGGACGGAATCGTGACATCATGAACGGCTCTCTCGGAAGCTCCGTAGCCTGGGATAGCGCGGCGTAACCCGGCAATTCGACCGACTCATCGCTGGGTTACGCCTGTCGGCTCACGCAGCCGATACGCCTGCTTGTGGCCGTCAATCTCGACCACGATAGCCCCATGAACGCTTGCATCCAAGGACCACTCGACGCGACCATGCCATGGGGATTACGACGTACCGCGGGATCGACCACGGTGGTCGCCCTCAGGGAACCCGGTCACCATGTCCTCCCCGATCGATCGACCTGCCGCCTGGACGGCCCACACCCGGTTGCTGCTCGACTCGTACCGCCGCTGGGTCGGTCGCGACTTGATCCCGCGCGCGGCGACCATCGAAGCGGAGGCCGACGCGTTGTTCGCCGCGCCGTTCGTCGTCGTCTCGCATGGGACGCAGGCCGACCCGCTCCTGAACTATGCGAATCAGGTCGCCCTCGACCTGTGGGAGCTCGACATCCCGACGCTGCTGCAAACCCCGTCCCGCCTGACGGCGGAGCCGGTCCACCGCGACGAACGGGCCAGGCTGCTCGAGCGGACGACGCGCGACGGCTATGTCGACGACTACCAAGGCATCCGCATCAGCCGTAGCGGCCGCCGCTTCCGCATCGAACGGGCCCTCGTCTGGAACCTGCTCGACGCAACGGGCCAACACCAAGGCCAAGCCGCGACGTTTTCGAGCTGGACGCCGTTGTAGCCGCGCGTGTCACCAGAGCGGTGGGACGTCAGTCCCAGCGGTGACGCCGGCGCTCAACCGTTGCTCGGAAACTCCGCGGCGTCGTGATACCCGCACAGGGCGATCTCGGCTCCATGCTCGTTCGCCAGCCGTCGCAGGTGCGCGAGACTGGTCACGCGCGCGACGTTGTCCTCCGCTCGAAAGGCGGCCAGTTGCGACACCGGGTGATCGTCCCGCGTCAACTCGGCTCGCAGGTAATAGGCGTCCCCGACGTGCAGAAACCAGCCACCCCCCTGTTCGATCGCCACGCCGCAGTGACCTTGCGTGTGACCGAACAGCGGGGTCAGCCACACGCAGGCGGACAAATCCCATGTGATCGGGCGGGCTGGTAAGCCGAACCACGACACGGTCCGTCCGTCGTCATACATTCGCCAACGCGGTTGATGGGCGAACTGAATCGGCAGATAACGGGGGTGGCCCCGCTCGACGGCCGCCCATTCTTCCGCCGCGACATGGACCGTGGCCTCCGGGAAATCGGCCAAGCCCCCGGCATGATCGGGATCGGCGTGCGTCAGAATGATGTGTCGCACGTCGGCGGGGTCGAACCCCAATCGCTCGATGCCGCGGATCGCCGTATCGGCCTCATGAAACAGAAAGCCCGCCTGCGCGATCAGCTCGGCTCCGAGCCGACCGAGCGGATCACGGACATCGGCGAGTCCGATCCCGGGATCGATCAGCGCCAGTCCAGCGGGATCCTCGATCAACAAGCCATGACAGACCACTCGGGGATAGGGGGGGACGTTCAACGTGCCACAAAGGAGATGATGAATGCGCGTCGTCATCCGGGGAATTCTACCGCTCCGATCGAGAATGTCCTCATACGCCACTGGCTTCGTCAGTGGGACAGAAGCTGGATAGGGTCGAGGGATCCCACTGGCGAAGTCAATGGCACACGTTCCCGTATCGACTTTTGAGCGGTGCTAGGCTCTGTCGCCGTCGCCCAAAGGTTATCGCGACGAGATTATGCGCCACGGCGGGCTGACGCCGCGCCGCTCTTTGTTGGCATCGGCTATTCGATCTTCATCACGTCGATTTGCAGTTTGCCGATGATCGAGACGAGGGACGCGAACGACGACAGGGGGGCGCCGTCGGCGTCGTCGAGGCTGGCGTCGTCGAGTTTGAGGTGCCCGCCGCCGATCCCACCTCGGCCGAGGGTCGCATCGAGGGGGACCCACACACCGTCGAGGTTCGCTTCGGTCCACATATGACCGCCAAAGGCGGAGAGGCTGTCGACATACACGAGTCCGACGACCACGCGAGCCGGAATCCCCTTCGCCCGCAGCATCGCGGCGAGCAGGACCGCATGTTCGGTGCAATCACCCGCGAGCTCCCGGGCGACTTCCCCCGCCGAAGCGAGGGCCGTCGAGTAGTTCTTCTTATCGAGCGTCTTCGAGACATAGGCCTCCATCGCGCGGGCGATCACCCCGGCGTCGGTCAATTCTCCCGCCGCTTGCGTCGCGTGCTTACGGACCTCGGCATCGTCCGTCTGAATGTACTGGGACGACGCGGTATAGACGGCATCGACCTTCCCGGGCTTCGCGCCATCGACCAGCGGCACCGCCGTCACCGTCACCTCGGCGACATGGTCCGACACCTTCGCGACCGTCTGCGAATCCCCCGCGGGCAGCACCTCGGCGGGATCTTCATCGGGGATCGTGACGTGATAGGTGATCTTCTTCGTCTGGTGCGCGTTCGGAATCCGCTTCGTTTTGACGAGGGTCGCGACCCCCAGGTCGATCTCTTCGACCGTGAGGACCTTGACCGCCTCTTCCTTGGAGACGGTGTAGCTCACCATGTCGGTCCCGATGAGGCTGGTGCGGGTCTTCAGCGCCCGGCCGGTCTCGTCGACCCACGCATGGGTCTTGATGCCAGGGACGAGCGACTGGGTCATCGTCAATTTCTGCAACCGGGCGGTCTGATCGTTGAGGAGCTCGACCTCCTCGAAGTCGCCGGCGGTCAGCTTGACCGTCCCGATCTTGGCGAACTCGGGGAAGAAGGCCTCGAACGATTGTTTCTCGCCCGGCTGGAGGGGTTGATTCCGCATCAAACGATCTTGGTAGGTGGTGGTTTTGACGCCGACCTTCCAGGGGACCTGATTCGTTTTGGTCTTGTTGTTGACGGTGGTCTCCATCGACAGCTTCGTCCCCTCGACCTTTCCCGAGGTGACCGACGTGGAGGCGGGAGGATTGGTCGTCGTGAATTCAAAAGTCCGCAAATCTCCCGCGAGAGTCTCCTCGGACCGCGTCGCGGTGCTCATCTTCAGGACCTGCCCGAAGCGTTTGAGGGTGAGATGGGTGTCGGCTTCGGTCCGGACGAACGTTTCCCCGTCGCGGGTGACGGGGCTGACCAACGTGCGGGCATAGCCGACGCGTTGCCCGGAGAGATAGATCACCTGCCATTGCTCTTCGGCCTCGGGGACCGGCAACGCCTCGGCGGCGGAACCGCGGAGTCCGGTCACGATCAGGGCCAGACAGCTGACAAGCCCACGGACAAAGGCCCGGGAAGGACGCGACATCACAATCATCCTCACTTTCGGGAAACCCGCCGACGGCGCGAACTCGCCGTCGAGTCCTCTCGTCACGTTTTCCCGGAGCCCGTATAGTACCTGATGGATCGGTTTTCATGCCGATGCGAAATCGGTTCGTTCCGCGTCGGCAGGGAACCGACGTAGACTACGAGTCTTGACCGTCGACCGGGAGGAAATTGTCTCCGAAAATCGTGAAGCGGGCGATATCGCACGACGAACGTCTCCCACGCGGGAGTCAATCGTCGTCCGGAAGGGACACCATCAGCCGAACAAGGATCACCACCAGCCGAACATTGGTGCCCTCCGAAACATAGGCCGGGGCACCCGCCCCGGCCGCGTGCCGACCAGTTCGACAGCGGAAACGTGCGGTACTTGCGGTTCCTTGGCTATAGCCTCCGCCGTGTGCCACTGGCTCCGCCAGTGGTCTTCCCCCACGAGACGGACCACGCGGCGGTGAACCTTCCGCAGGGATGACACCCAAGACCGCACGGAACAACGTCATCCTGAATCCGACTCAGAGAGCACCGACTGGAAAACAGTGATCGACCGGCCATCAGCTACATCCGGTCGACAAGGAGTTCGTTCGATGGCTGAAGAAGCCAAACGCAGCAAAGTCGAAATCATCAAGGAAACCAGTCGCCAACTCCGGGGGACGCTCGGCGAGGAACTGCAGGCCGACATCGACCATTTCTGCGCCGACTCCGAACAACTGCTGAAACCCCACGGCATCTATCAGCAGGACGACCGCGACGACCGCAAGGCGAAAACCGCCGACGGCAAGCCCAAGGGCAAGTCGTACATGATGATGGTCCGCACCCGGATTCCCGGCGGGAAGGTGACCGCGGACCAGTTCCTCGCCCATCTCGACCTCTGCGAGCAATACGGCAACGGCACGCTCCGCGTCACCACCCGGCAGGGCTTCCAGCTCCACGGCGTCGTGAAGTCGAACCTGCAAGCCGCCGTGCAGGGGATCAACCAGACGCTCCTGACGACGATGGGAGCCTGCGGCGACGTCAATCGCAACGTGATGGCGTGCCCCGCCCCATACAAGAATCACGCCGTGCACGCCGAACTGCAGGCGATGGCCGATCGCCTCGCGGCCCACTTCAAGCCGCGCACCACGGCGTATCACGACATCTTCCTCACCGACGACAGCGGGATCTCGCAAAACGTCGCCGAATGGAAGCCGGTCGAGGAACCGATCTACGGCACGGTCTACCTCCCGCGCAAATTCAAGATGGGGATCGCGCTCCCCGAAGACAACTGCATCGACATCTACACGCAGGATCTCGGTTTCCTCGCGGTCGTCGAGGCGGGCCGCATCGTCGGGTACAACGTTCTCGTCGGCGGGGGGATGGGGGTCACGCCGAGCGCCGCGAAGACCTTCGTCGCGATCGCCCAAAAGCTGACCTATGTGACGCCGGACGAATTGGTGTCGGTCGCCGAGGCGATCGTGAAGGTGCAGCGCGACTTCGGGAACCGCGAAGACCGCAAGCGGGCCCGCATGAAGTACCTGATCCACGACTGGGGCCTCGCCACGTTCAAGGCCAAAGTCGAGGAGTACTACGGCCGGTCGCTCCCCGAACCCCATCCCGCCGACGTCACCGGGGTCGACGATCACATCGGCTGGCACGAACAGGGAGACGGCAAGCTCTTCCTGGGGATCAACATCGAAACCGGCCGCATCAAGGATGACGGCGACCTGCGACTCAAGACCGGGCTGCGGACGCTCCTCGAGAAGTATCGCTTCGACACGCGGCTCACCGCGCTGCAATCGGTCATCCTCTGCGACATCGATCCCAAAGACCGCGACGACATCAACCGGCATCTCGCCGCATATGGGATCAAGCAGGCGCACGAACTGACGCTGGTCCGGCGGTACTCGATCGCCTGCCCCGCCTTCCCCACCTGCGGCCTGTCGATCACCGAATCGGAACGGGCCCTGCCGGGGGTCATCGACAAATTGGAGGTCGAACTGTCGAAGCTCGGTTTGCTCAGCGAGAAGGTCGCCGTCCACATGACCGGCTGCCCCAACGGCTGCGCCCGGCCCTACACCCCCGACATCGGCTTCGTTGGCAAGACCCTGGGGAAGTACACGATCTACCTGGGGGGGAACGCCGAAGGGACCCGCATCGGATACATCTACCGCGATCTGGTCCCGCAGGACGAGCTCGTCACCGCGCTGCAACCGGTCCTCGCGCAGTACAAAGCGCAGCGCCGGGGCGGGGAATCGTTCGGCGACTACTGCGCCCGCGTCGGCAAAGAGGCGCTGCCCGCCGTCGCGTGATGGTGTGATGTGTCTGAATGAAGCCCAGGGAAAGCTTTCCCTGGGCTTCGATTCCATTCATTAATTATTCATCAACAGTCCTCAACCGCCCCAATCCAGAATCACCTTGCCGCAATTCCCGCTCAGCATCGCGTCAAAGCCCTGCTGAAATTCCGTGTAATGGAAGCGATGCGTGATCACCGGGCGAATGTCGAGCCCCGATTGCAGCATCACCGTCATCTTGTACCACGTCTCATACATCTCGCGGCCGTAAATCCCCTTGATGGTGAGCATGTTGAAGATGACGGCGTTCCAGTCGATCGCCATCTCCCGGTCAGGGATCCCCAGCAGCGCGATCTTCCCGCCGTGCGCCATGTTCGCGATCAGGCTGTTGAACGCCGCGGGGCTCCCCGACATCTCGAGGCCGACGTCGAAGCCCTCCTTCATCCCCAGTCGCCGCTGCACTTCCTCCAGCGGCGTTTCGCGGGGATCGACGGCCAGCGTCGCCCCCATCTTCCGGGCCAGTTCCAATCGATACGGATTGAGGTCGGTCACCACGACGTACCGCGCCCCGGCATGTCGCGCGACCGCGCACCCCATCACCCCGATCGGTCCCGCCCCGGTGATGAGCACGTCCTCGCCCAGAAGCTCGAACGATAACGCCGTGTGGACCGCGTTCCCGAACGGATCGAAGATCGACGCGACCTCCGGGTCGATCTCCGGCGCGTGATGCCAGACGTTCGACATCGGCAGGACGACATACTCCGCGAACGCCCCTTGCCGGTTCACGCCGACCCCTTGCGTATGGGCGCACAAGTGTCGCCGCCCCGCGAGACAGTTCCGACACCGGCCGCAGACGACGTGTCCTTCGCCGCTGACGATTTCCCCCGGATGAAAGTCGGTGACGTTCGCGCCGACGGCGACCACCTCCCCCACGAACTCATGCCCCACCGCCATCGGCACGGGGATCGTCTTTTGGGCCCAGGCATCCCATTTGTAGATGTGGAGGTCGGTCCCGCAGATGCCCGTTTTGTGGACGCGAATCTTGACGTCGTTCAACCCCGGCTGCGGTTCGGGAAGGTCGGCGAGCCACAGCCCGACCGCGGCGCGCTCTTTCACCAAGGCGTGCATATTCGCTCCTGCGGATCGATCACCACCAGCGGGGACGAAGGACGATCACCCCCGGGAGGTCATCACGACGAGGTGGCCATCGTAGCCATGAAGCGTACGACATGCAAGACGTATTTCCATTATAGAGGAACCGTCTCGTAAGCACCGACCCATCTTCCCGCGCGGCGCGGCGTGAGCCCAATCACCCGCGCCCTCGGGATGCTTGCTCATTTCGCGGGAGGACGGCGTGCTTGCGGGAAGTGGTTCGACTTCGCGCGGCGAACGCCCGAGTCCGGGAAATCGCGACTTTCCGCGAGTGACCGCCCTGGTGGATCGCACCACGCCCAAGGCAACACGCCGAGTCTCGATGGATGCGATGCCATGATCGGCAACCGCATCCCCCGACCATCGACCTCGATCACCCCCTCACCGCGCGTCGCGGCGGACGGCTTGTCGCATCTCGCGCTGGTCGGCTTTCGTCTTCAGCTTTTCCCGCTTGTCGTGCAGCTTGCGGCCGCGCGCCACCGCGATCGTCAGCTTCACCAATCCCCGCTGAAAATGAACGTCGAGCGGGATGATCGTCAACCCTTTCTCGGCGGCCGCCTCCGCGAATTTCCGCACCTCCCGCCGATGGAGCAACAACTCCCGCGGCCGCCGCGGATCATGATTCATGTAGGTCGCCTGCGGGTACTCGGCGATGTCGCAATTGAGCAGCCAGACCTTCCCCTCCTTCACGCGGACGTAGGCCTCTTCGATCGAGATCTTGCTCGCGCGGATGCTCTTCACCTCGCTGCCGACGAGGATCACGCCGCACTCCAACTGCTGCAGCAGGTCGTATTCATGGCCCGCGCGGCGATTACGACAGACGATGCGCTGATTCGGATCGGTCGAAGATGCTGACGATTTCCCCATCTCGGCGATGGTGATGGGTTTGCCCCGCGGACGCAACCGGAAACCGCGGGCGCCACGATGAGCCGCGCTCCGCGCGGGTCCCACGGTCGAGGTATCTGCAACTCGACCGTGCCGTCAACGAAGGCCCTTCAACGCGAGGTGAACCGGCGGGGGGTCATGAGGCCACCAACACACGACGGAGCCGCAGACAGCTCGCTGGTGGCGCTCGGAGTACGCGCACGATGGTTTTTGGGGCGTGGCCGGAGCTATTCGACCCGCGTCGGCAGTGTGGGCAGCGGGCTCACGGGGGGAGCGAGCTTCCGCTCGCGCTTCGCGCGCTTATCGTCGGCGCGTTGCTTCTTCTCTTGTTCCCGTTGACGTTTCGCGAAGGTGTTGCGGTTCTTGGCGATGATGGACTCCTGCAAACGACGCGGCGGCGGAGCGGACCATGCTCCGGGGGATGCCGGCCAAACACGGGCCGGCGTTTCAACTTCCATCGACATGATAGGGGATCGGGATCGATCCTGCGGCTCGGATCGGCCCAATCGGCTCGGAATTCGTGATTCCGCGCCGCAAGACAGCCCCTGGACCGCCGATTTTGTGTTGTTTTCGAGAATCTTCGGGATTCTGCCATGATTGGACTGCGCGGCGAGACGATCACACGTTAAGGTATGTGTGTCGGATATAGATGTTGCCACGAAAGTCGGCTCCGATCGTTTCTCAAGTCGTGTGTTGAGCGGCCGGGTTCACCCCCTCCCGCCTCAATGTCTCGCTCAAGCAACGACCCCAGCGGATTCTCAAGGGGTGTCGATTTCTCTCGGGCTCGTCCGGATGGACGGCTTGATGAGTAGCGACCGGGATCACTCCCCCTCTCCTGTTCGACGGATCGTCGTGAATGGCGGGGCCACATTTCCGGCCCCACTGATCGCGGCTTGGCCAGCGGGCAGTCTGCGTGCGGATCAGAAACTCGGCGATCGAATGGTGCCTGGCCCGCATGGCGGTCTGGGCGTCCACCGGCTTGTTTCTGACCGTCCGGCGCAGACTCCAGTTCATCGAGCCGAACTCCAGTCCTTACGAGGTTCCCACGACGACGCGGTACCTCTATAGCGTCTGGCACGACTCGCTGCTGATGCCGCTCTTCCTGGGAAGACAGCCGGCGACAACAGCGCTGGTCGGACGTCATCAGGATGCCGGGTTTCTCGCGCATGCGCTGACGGCGTTGGGAATTCCCAGCGTCCGCGGCTCCAGCTCGCGCGGCGGCGCCCAGGCGGTGCGCACCTTGCTGCAAGCGACGGAAGGACGTCACATCGTCGTGACGCCTGATGGACCACGCGGACCACGACGGGTGATGAAATCGGGTGTGGCGTATCTGGCGTCCCGTACCGGGAAACCCGTGATTCCAACTGCCTTCGCCTGTCGCCGCAGTTGGTCGATCGGCACCGGGTGGACCGATCTGGTCGTGCCACGACCCTGGACCACGGTTTACGCCGTGGCGGGGGCCGCGATCCCTGTCCCGGCCGACGTGAATCGGTCCGAACTGGATGACTACACCCGGATGATCCAAGCCGAAATGGATCGCCTGAACACACACGCGCTCGGGCTGGCCGCCGCGGACCGCGGCAGCGCCCCGGAGCCTGCTTGGGAAAGCACCACGCGAACATGACTCAGATTTTTGTCGGGAATTTGGCCTATGGCGTCTCGGAAACGACGCTGCGGTCGACCTTTGAACGGTATGGCCGCGTCTCGTCGGTCCGCATCGCTTCGGATCGCGGGACCGGTCGAGATCGGGGCTTCGCGTTCATCTCGATGTCGCGGTTCGAGGACGCCGAAGAGGCGATCGCGCGATTGAACGGGGCGCAGCTTGCGGGCCGCGCCCTGGTGGTGAACGAAGCCCGCGAGCGGCCCCGCTCGACCGTCGCGCCGGCGGAAAACCGCTGGCATTTGATGGTGCCGTAACCCGGATACGAAAACTCCCGCCGCGGACCCTACGGTTCCCGGCGGAATGGGAACGGGTCGCCCGAGCCGTTTCGGGAGCCCTGCAAGTGAGGATCGTCTCGCAGGCCGGTTCAATGTGAACGTCGGGTTGGGCAGGACGAGAACCAGGAACTGACGATGATGAAACTGTATGTGGGCAATCTGACGTACGCCGTGAACAACTCCGGCCTGGAGGCCCTGTTCACCCCGTTCGGCGAAGTCCGTTCGGCGCAGGTGGTGATGGACCGCGACAGCGGGCGCTCGAAGGGCTTCGGCTTCGTCGAGATGGACAGCCAGCAGGCGTGCGACGCCGCGATCTCCGAACTGAACGGCAAGCAGGTCGAAGGCCGCGCGCTGACCGTCAACGAAGCCCGACCGCGCGAAGATCGCGGCGGCGGAAGCGGTGGGGCGCGTCGTGGTGGTTACGGCAGCCGACCGGGGTATTAACCCCTCGCGAAGACCCGTCCAGCGACGCTTGGTCTGTCGAGAACCTCCGGTTCCCGGCAGGCCTTCGTCCGTTGGGTTGTTTGCCGACGAACGTGTGCCGCGGTTAACGCCGGCCTTTCCGGCGCGGGGAGCGACCATGACCACCGCCAACGTCCACAACCGGAAACCCGCGCCGCTTTACGCGCCGGTCCTACGCGCCGTCTGTCCGGTCTGTCACACCGCCAGCTATTCCCCCGCCGGGATTCACCCCCAGTGCGCGATGCGGCACGCCGACGAGGCGCAGAAAGCGCGGCTCAAGGCGCAGCCGGCGGAACCGCCGAAACGGGCCGATGTGCTGCATCCCTACGAGAAACTCTGCCCGCGTTGCCGGGTAGTCCAGCATGTCCGCCGACGCGCGTGTGAATGTGGTTACGAGTTCCCGATCACCACACGTTGATGCAGCGTTCGCTCGGCGGCCCGGGCCGCGGATGACCGCCACTCTCATCAGGTGACCGCGAGCCGTTTCAGCAATTGGCGGACGTGGATTTCCAGCAGCGGCAAGGCGTCGGCGGGGCTGGCGCAGTCGATGTCGTGGATGTCCCAGAACTCGACGCGGTCGAGCCATGCCGGGAAGCGGCGGGCGATCAACGGGTGATGCTCGGCGGTCTTCACGGCGACGATGTGCCGGGCTTGTTCCAGATCGGCCGGCGTCGTGTCGCGCGGCGCACGATGATACGGCTCGTGCGGGATCCCGAGTTGCCGCAGATAGGCCGCCGTGTACGGGGAGATCGGCGCGGTGTTCGACGGTTCGAGCGCCAGTCCGCGCGAGAAGGCCCGCCACCCGAGACCGAGCCGATCGGCCTCCCAATTGAAGAGGGCTTCGGCGAACCGGCTGCGGTAGTAGTTGCCGGTGCAGAGAAACAGCAGTTGCGACGCGCCTTCCATGGCGAACCCTGAACCGAAGAAGCGGATGATCCGAGACGAAGCTTACAGGTTGCGGGACGCGGCGGGCTGACGCCGCGCCGCTCGTTGTGATCACGTCACTCGGGTTTGCGCCATTCGACGATCACGTTGGTGCGGATGCCGCCGCGGGGGGTGAACGCGCCGACGAGCTTCAGCCACCGCGGCTGCGTCACCGCGACCAGGTCGTCCAGGATCGTGTTGGTGACGTTTTCGTAGAACGCCCCGTGGTTGCGATAGAGCTGTAGGTACAACTTCAGCGATTTCAGCTCGAAGCAACGCTGATCGGGGATGTACGTGATCGTCAGCGTCCCGAAATCGGGTTGCCCCGTTTTGGGACACAACGACGTGAACTCCGGGCAGATCGTTTCGATCTGATAATCGCGCTGCGGAAACGGGTTCGGAAACGTCTCCAGCGTCTGACGAAACTCGGCGGACATGACGGACAACTTCCCAAACAAGACCCACGGGGACGGGTGATCGACATGACATCGTAGTCTCGACGGCGGCCCGTCGACACGCTGTCCGGCTCAATACCTCGCCAGGTCACCCGCCGCCTTCAAGTCGAGCGCCTCGACCATCCGCTGCGCCTCCAGCATCATGTACCGCAGCTCGCTTCCCAACGCGATGAATTGCCACCCTTCCGCGATCCGCCGCTCGGCTTGTTCGACCGTCAGAACATGCAGGCCGACCGGGGTGCCGGCTTTCTTCCCCGCCGCGAGGATCCGTTGCAGCATCGCCTCAAACTCTTCCGGACTGGGATCCTTGCCGTCGGGGGTCCGCATCTGGGCGTTCAGGTCGTTGGGGCCGACGAAGATCGCATCGACGCCGGGGAGGCTGTAGATCGCGTCGGCGTTGGCGACCCCCTCGGGCGACTCGGTCTGCAGCACCACGAGGATTTCGTCATTGGCGTGCTTGTAGTAATCCCCCGCGCTTGCCTGGAAGTTCATCGCGTGCATCCCCCCACCCACCGAACGGTTTCCGGTGGGGGGATATTTCGCCGCCGCGATCGCGATCTTCGCCTCTTCGACCGTGTTGACCATCGGGACGACGATGCCATGCGCACCGGCGTCGAGAACCCGCTTGATGTAGTCGTGGTCACCCCGGGGGACGCGCGCCAGACAGATGCAGCCGGCGTCGGCGATCGCCCCGAACAATAAGCCGGCGTCGGTCCAGCCGATGGGGGAGTGCTCGAGATCGACCGTCAGCCACGGAAAGCCGACGCGGGCCATCAAGCGGGCGGCGAAGACGTTCCCCAACGACAACCACGTCCCGACCTGCGGCTGCCCCGCCTTCAGGGCGGCCTTGACGCGATTCCGAAGCATGGCGGTCCTTTTCACTGGCTGGGAACGCGGGGGCGACCGTGGATCCCGAGACGCACCCCTCGTACGTGTCACCTTATCAGACCGGGGAAGTCTCGGGTATGCGGACCACTTTTCATCCGGGGGTCTTTCGCGAATGGCTTCGGCTTCGCCGGAGTTCGCCGTTGCGTCCCCCCGGCGGGTGTCGTTTAATTCGGGAGTTGGGAGACATTTGTTCGTATCGCGCACCACGAGGGGTTTCCATGCAGGCGGGTCGTGGTCTTAGGGTACCGCGGGTGGTCGCATGTCTGGCCGGCGTATCGTTCGTATCGGTCGCATGGATTTGGGCGCAGACCCCCAAGCCGAAACCGAAGCCGAAAACCACCGGCAGTCCGGCGGCGGTCAAGCAACTCGACATTCGGGCGACGCAGATGCAGGAGCAACTGCTGCGGGACGCGTCGGACATCGCCAAAGGTTACGAAGAGGCCGGGGAATACGACCGGGCCAAGTGGTTGCTGGAAGTCCTGGAAAAACTCGATCCCAACCTGCCGGGGCTCAAGGATAAGATCGGGTCGCTGACCGATAAAAGCCTGGCAGCGACCGAGTTCGAGGTCGGCCTGGATGTCTCCAAGGGCTGGACGCCGCTGTTGGGATTCGTCCAGTCGGGCCGGGTGGTCCGCGTGCAGGCGAAGGGGGATTACATGCTGTCGGTGACGCTCCCCGCGACGGCGGACGGGTTGCCGGCGAACGATTCCGGCACGGAATTGGTGGGGGGGATCCCGGTCGGGGCGTTGATCGGGGTGATCGTCGACGCGAAAGAGAAGAAACCCGGGAAACCGTTCGAGATTAAGGCCGAACGCGAATGGACGCCGCGGGAAAGCGGACTGCTGCAACTCAAGGTGAACCTTCCCAGCGGTCACAAGTCGACCGGGAAGTTGACGGTCACGTTGGGGGGCGTCGCGCCCCTCACGAATTGAAGCGCGGCCCGACCGCGGCGCAGCGCGTCGTCGGCTTGGTGGGGCTCGATCGGCGGGGCTGGCATCGCTGGGAACAGCTCAGCCTGCGCGACGACTGGTACGTCGCCGCCGTCACCGATCCGCGCGCCGATCGACGCGCGCTGGCGCGGGTCTCGTGCCCCGTCGTGGTCGAGACCCTCGACGAGCTCCTCGCCACGAGCGGGTTGACCGGGGTGATCGTCACCGAACCGGCGCGACAACGGGCCGCCATCGTCCAGCGCTGTCTTGCCGCCGGCAAAGAGGTCTGGCTCGAACCCCCGCTGTCGGATGATCTCCGGCAAGTCCGGCGACTCCACACGCTGGCCAAGGAACGGCGCGTCCCGCTGCATGTGCTGCAAACCCATCGCTACGACCGTGATTATCGCGCCGCGCTCGCCGCCGTCCAGTCGGGCCGATTGGGACCGCTCCGCTCCATCCGGCTGCTCATCGCCGAATGGACGACCTTCGCGGGGGATCAAGGGGCCGCGGCATGTCCGCTGATCGATCCGGTCGAACAATTCGGCCCGCACGGGTTCGATCAACTGCTGGGGCTCATCGAAGGGGATCCGCACGGGATTTGGGCCCGCCGCTTTACCGGCGAGGATGGGTTCCTGGCGGTCATCGGGTTCGCGAGCGGAGTGACGGCCCAAATCGAGGTCCGCCGTCGCGCCCGGGCGTCGCTGAACACCGGCTGGATTCTCGAAGGGGAGCTGGCGAGCTTTCAGAACGGCCGACTGATCTCCGTCGCCGACGACGGCGAACTGATCGACGAACCGATCGCGCTCCCCCCGCAGGAGCCGGACCCCTTCTTCGCGGCGCTGTCGAACGGCGCGCCCGCCCCGCAGGAGGAACATCGCGCGTGGCTGACCGTCGGGCTGATGCTCGCGGTCCAACGCTCGAGCGCCCGCAACATCGCCGTTCGCTGGGACGAAGTCGTCGGGGGGTGAGGCGGACGGTATGATCGTCGATGATCAAGACCGTGCGGATTCGCCCTCGGTCGAGGTTCCTCGAGAGTCGTCATGCCTGATGCTCACCGCCGGCCGTGGATCATGCGGCTTCCCCTGTGTGGGTTGTTGATCGGGGTCGGTCTCTCGGTGGCCGCCGAACCGCCGACCGCGACGAAGTCGGAGGAGTCGGTCTTCGAACAGTCGATCCGGCCGCTGCTCGCGAAGTACTGCGTCGCTTGTCACGGCCCCGAGTTGGCCGAAGCGGAGATCGACCTCGCGGGGTTCACGACGGTGGAGCAGGTCCGCCGGAACGTGAGCGTCTGGCAGAAACTGGCGGAGGTCCTCGATTCCGGGCAGATGCCCCCCCCCGATGCGGAACAACCCACCACCGCAGAACGCGCGAAGCTGCTGGGTTGGACGCGGTCGCTGCTGACCCGCGAAGCGGCGGCCCATGCCGGCGATCCCGGTCCGGTCGTCCTGCGGCGATTGAGCAACGCCGAGTACACCTACACGCTCCGCGATCTGACGGGACTGGAGACGCTCGAGCCGGCGAAGGAGTTCCCAGTCGATAGCGCGGCGGGGGAAGGCTTCACGAACGTCGGTCAGGCGCTGGTGATGTCGCCCGCCCTCGTGACGAAGTATCTCGATGCCGCGAAAGGGATCGCCGAGCACGCGGCCTTCGTTTCCGAAGGCCTGCGGTTCTCGCCCTACACATCGCGGCGCGATTGGACCAACGAACGGCTCGCGGCGATCCGCCGGCTCTATCAGCGGTACACCACCGAAGGGGGCGGGCAAGGGGTCAACCTGCAGGGGATTCAGTTCCAGACCAATCAGGGGGGCCGTCTGCCGATCGAGCGGTATCTGCTCGCGACGATCGAGGAACGCGCGCGACTGCGCGCGGGATCGCCCGCGGTCTTCGAAGCGGTCGCTCGCGAACGGCGGTTGAGCCCCCGCTATCTGGCGCGATTGTGGGCGCGGCTGGAATCCCGTGACGCGGCGAGCCCGGTAGCTTGGATCTTCCGTCCGCTACAAACGGCGTGGTCCGCGGCGACCCCGGCGGACGTCCCCGCGCTCATGACGCTCATCACCTCGTGGCAGTCGGACTTGTGGAAGTTTCAGCCCGTCGGGCAGATCGGCATACATCCCGAAATCCACGAATGGCAGGCTCCGGTCGACCCCGGCGCGACCCGTCGTGAATTCCGCGTCAAGCTGCCGCCGACCACGCCAGACGGCGGGCTCCCGATCACCCTGAGTGTGTCCGATGTCGGCGACGGCGGGGCTCACGATCAAATCGTGTGGGAACGCCCGCGACTCGTCGCCCCGGGTCGACCCGACCTGCTGCTCAGGGATGTGCCACGGGTGGCGCAGGCGATCCAAGCCGATCGGGCGCGGCACTTCGCGCAAGGGGCGAAAGCCCTCGCGGCGGCGGCGGAAGCCCGGCGTGCGACCGACGGCGCGGATCTCGCCGCGCTCGCCGCCAAGCATCAGGTTGATCGTGATTCGCTGGCGGCGTGGCTCGATTATCTGGGGATCGCCACCGGTGCCCGCATCGAGTTGGGACCGCTGCTCCAGCGGAAGCTCGAGTCGGCCTCCGGATATGACTTCATCCAGGGTTGGGTCGGCGACGACGCGCTGAGCATCGTGGCGAACTCGTCCGACCAGGCCGTCCGCATTCCCGGCCACATGAAACCGCACGGGGTCGCGGTCCATCCGAGTCCCTCTCTCGCGATCGGCGTCGGCTGGCGAAGTCCCGTCGCGGCGACCCTCGTGCTCACCGGAAACATTCAGCACGCCCATCCTGGATGCGGCAACGGCGTACAGTATCGGTTGGAACTCCGCCGCGGCCGCTCGCGTCTCCGTCTCGCCGAGGGGATCGCACAAGGCGGCAACCCCGTCGCGATCGGGCCCCTCGCCGACATCACGGTTCGTCCCGACGATGTCCTCGCCTTGGTCATCGATCCCCGCGACGGCAACCACTCCTGCGATCTCACCGCGATCGACCTGACGTTGAGCGACGGCACCCGAACTTGGGATCTCGCGCGCGAGCTTAGTCCGCACTTGCTGGCGGGGAATCCGCATGCCGACGGCCTGGGGCATCCCGACGTCTGGCACTTCTACACCGAGCCCGCCGGTGGCGCTGCGGGACCGGTGCTCCCCGCCGGTTCGCTGCTCGCGCAATGGCAGGCGACCGATGATCCCGAGCGACAACAACAGCTCGCCGCGGATCTGCAAAGGCTGTTGTCGCGCGATCCGGCGACGCTCGAACCCAATACGCCCGATACCTTGCTCGTGGAACAACTCCGCTCATTGTCGGGACCCTTCACGACGGCGATCCTTCAGGCCCTACAGACCGCCGCCGATGCCCCCGGCGCGACCGATGATCGCTGGGGACTCCCCGCCGCACGCTTTGGTGGACCGGGGGTCGATCCCGCCAGTCTGTTGATGACGGGCGCCGGCGACGTGTCGTTCCGCTTGCCACCCGAACTGGTCGCGGGGGCCGAGTTCGTCACCACCGCGACCATGCATCCCGTTCAGGGAGTCGGCGGCGTGGCGCGGGTCGCCGTGTCTACCGACGTCGCGGCGACCACATCGTCACCCGGCCAAGTCCTGGTCTCCGCCGATCCATCGACCCAAGCCGCGTTGAACGCGGCGTGCGCGGCGTTCCGGGAGCTCTTTCCGGTGGCATTGTGTTATCCACAGATCGTCCCGGTCGACGAAGTCGTCACCTTGACGTTGTTCTACCGGGAGGATGGACGACTCCGCGACTTGATGCTCGACGCCGCCGAAGCCGCCGAACTGGATCGCCTCTGGGACGAGCTCTTCTACCTCGCTCAGGAACCGCGGGAACTGGTGACGGCGATCACGCAGCTCTACCAGTTCGCGACGCAGGATCGGAGTGACCTCTTGGAACCGATCGCCAAGCTGCAGGGGACCGTCACGGCCCGGGCCGAGGCGTTCGAGCGGCGGCTGCTCGACGATGAGCCCCGGCAATTGGCGAGCGTCCTCGCCTTCGCCGCGGCGGCGTACCGCCGGCCGTTGACGACCGAAGAGACGACGCAGCTCCACGCGTTGTACGCCACTCTGCGCGAAGAAGAGCTCGACCATGAGGCGGCGCTGAGGATGCTCCTCGCGCGAATCCTCGTCTCGCCGGCGTTTCTCTATCGACTGGAAGTCCCCGGGCCGGGGACCACGGCCGGTCCCGTCACCGACCTCGAACTTGCGAGTCGACTGAGTTATTTCCTGTGGTCATCGGCTCCCGATGATCGGCTGCGCGACCTGGCCATGGCGGGTCGACTGGGCGACGACGCGGTCCTCGCCGAAGAAACCCGCCGCATGCTGCGCGATCCCAAAGCGCGGCGGCTCGCGATCGAATTCGGCTGTCACTGGCTCCATATCCACGGGTTCGACCAGCTTGACGAGAAGAGCGAACGCCACTTCCCGACCTTCGCCGGACTGCGCGACGACATGTACGAAGAGGCGATTCGGGTGCTGACCGATCTGTTCCAAGAGAACCGTTCGCTCCTTTCCTTGGTCGATGGCGACGCGACCTTCCTCAACGCCGAGCTCGCCGCGCATTACGGCGTTCCGGACGTCGCGGGGCCGGAATGGCGCCGCGTCACCGGGGTCCGGGGGCATGGTCGCGGGGGGATTCTGGGCTTGTCGGCGACCCTCGCCAAACATGCCGGGGCCTCGCGCACCAGCCCGATCCTGCGGGGAACCTGGCTCAGCGAAGTCCTGCTGGGCGAGAAGCTTCCCAAGCCGCCGAAGAACGTTCCGCCCCTCGCCGAGACGGTGACCGAGGGCCTGACGGAACGACAGATGACCGAGCTCCACAGCCGCGAACCGGCGTGCGCGAAATGCCATGTGCGGGTCGACCCGTTCGGCTTCGCGCTCGAGGAGTTCGACGCCATCGGCCGGCACCGCACCCAAGACGCCGCCGGTCTGCCGATCGACACGCGGACGACGCTCCCCGACGGAACCGCCGTCCGCGGGGCCGAGGAATTGCGGACCTACCTCGTCACCACCCGCCGCGACGCCTTCGTCCGGCAGTTCACGAAGAAGCTGCTCGGGTATGCGTTGGGTCGCGCGACGCGGCTGTCGGACGAACCGTTCCTGACCGACCTGCAAGCGCGACTCGCGGCGGACGACTACCGCGTCGAAACGGCGGTGTTGGCGATCGTCCACAGCCCGCAGTTCCGCCA
>CAYRVS010000025.1:0-6518 GCA_964427725.1 uncultured Planctomycetaceae bacterium
TCACGCCAAACCCAGCCAACTTACGCCGACCCCGCCGACGTCGCGGCGGGGCTTCTGATGATGGATCACTCTCATCGTGTTGCTGAGTGACCGCGTTCATGGTTTCCCTTCGGACCACCTTCGCCGATTCCCCGCCCGGCACCGCCCACAATATCCATGCTTAGGAATCCACGACGAACGAGACGACAGCGCAAATGGGATCGACTTGCATGCGGGGGAGCCGTGTGCGGTTGGCGACTCGGTTAGGACCAGATTGCCGCGTCAACCCATGGGCGCGTACGTTCGGCAAGTCGAGACGCGGGCTACGTGTCGTCTCGGAATCATCCCGATAAGATCGGAATGTCTGACTGGCCGGGCTATTGATGAGGTTCTTGTGAAGTCACGCCGCCGTCGCAACTTTCGGCCACGGTTGGGGTTTCCCTCTGAGAGCCGCTGGGCGAAACTTGGCGGCGTCGGATCGGGTAGTCTGATCGACGTGGTGGCGGGCTGACGAACGCTGCGGAGTGTTGGGAATGACGGTGAGTCGAGGGAAGCGACAGGGTTGGTGGACGGTTGTGGCGATGGGGTTGGCGCTGCTGACTCCTGATCGTCGGTGGGTCTCGGCGGCGGAACTCGACCCGTTGGGCCGCTGGGAGGCACAAGATTTTCGCGGCAAGACGTGGTCCGATACCGACTTCGCCGACCGCAAATTCCTGGTGGTGGCGTTCTGGGGTGTCGAGTGCCCCCTCGCGCGGCTCTACGCCGGGGAACTGGAACGGATCGCCGCCGACTTTGCGTCACGCGGCGTGGGGGTGCTCGTCGTCGACAGCAACCGGCACGATTCGGTCACCGAGATGGCGGCCTTCGCCCGGCGGCAAAACCTGACGCTGCCCTTCGTGAAGGACTTGAACAACGTCCTCGCCGATCGGCTGGGGGCGATGCGGAGTCCGGAAGTGGTCGTCCTCGATGCTGACCGCCGGGTTCGCTATCAGGGACGAATCGACGATCAGCATGCGATTGGAGGGCGGTCGCGGCCGAGTCCGTCCCGGGCCGATTTGCGGCTCGCTCTGGAAGAGCTGCTTGATGGGAAGTCGGTCAGCGTGCCTCGGACCGAAGCGATCGGGTGTCTGATCGGCAGGATGAAGGCTCCGCAGGCGGACGCCACCGTGACGTATGCCGAGCATGTCGCGCCGGTCCTGCAGGCGCACTGCGTGGAATGTCATCGTGACGGCGAGATCGGCCCCTTCAGCCTGACGACTTACGACGAGGCGTCGGGTTGGGCGGCGATGATGGCCGAGGTGACCCGCGAACAGCGGATGCCCCCGTGGCACGCCGATCCGAAACACGGCTCGTTCCTCAATGAGAATCGGTTAAGTTCCGAAGAGGTCGCGGTCTTTCAGGCGTGGGCTCAACAAGGGGCTCCCGCCGGAGATTTGGCGAAGACTCCGCCCCCCCGCGAGTTCGGCTCCGGCTGGCAGTTGCCCACCGCGCCCGATCTCGTGGTTGAAATGGCCGCCACGCCCTTCTCCGTCCCCGCTTCGGGGGAAGTGAAGTATCAATACTTCGCGGCGGATCCCGGGTTGAAGGAGGACACTTGGGTTCGGGCGGCGGAAATCGTCCCCGGCAACCGGGCGATCGTCCATCATGTCATCGTGTTCGCCGGCGTCGGCGGGAAGATTCAGGACGAAGATGGGCAGATGCTGACCGCGTACGTCCCGGGGTATCGCGTCATCCCATTGAAGCCGGGCTATGCGAAACGGATTCCCGCCGGGGCCAAATTCATCTTTCAGATGCACTACACCCCCAACGGCACGGCGCAGACCGATCTCACCAAGATCGGCCTGTGGTTCCTCAAGGAGTCGGAGGTCACGCATGAAGTCCAAACGGCGTCGACCCGCAGCCGCAGCTTCGTCATCGAGCCGGGAAAGGCGGGGCAGGCGTTCGAGACCACGGGGATTACCGCGCCGGTCGATCTTGAGCTGCTGTCGCTGAGTCCCCATATGCATCTGCGCGGGGAATCGTTCCGGTACGAGATGACCTGGCCGAACGGCCAAACCGAGACGCTGCTGAATGTTCCCCGGTACGACTTCAACTGGCAGACTTCGTATCGATTGCGGGAACCGATGATCGTCCCTCAGGGCTCCAGGCTCGTGGCGTATGCGTCGTTCGACAATTCGCCGGCGAATCTGGCGAATCCCGATCCGACGCAGCGCGTGGTCTGGGGGGACCAGTCGTGGGAGGAGATGATGATCGGCTATTTCGACATCGCGTTGCCGCGCGGTTCCGGAAAATCGCCCAACCTCATGAGCGAGATGCGGCAGCAGGCGACGCGGGCCGAAGTGATCACCCGGCTCCTCAAGCAGATGGACAAGAACGGCGACGGTCAACTCCAGCGCGACGAAGTGACCGGCGAACGGTTTCGCGCCGCGTTCGACAGAGTTGACGAGAACCGCGACGATGTGGTGACCGTCGAGGAATTGCGGCGGAATCTTCCCAAGTTGCGACAATAATTCGTTGGCTTCATGAGCGAACCGGTCTTTCTGACGGCGGAGTGGCGCTGGCTGGCGATGCTCAATTACGTCGTCGATCGGCGGCTCCTCGCGCCGCACGTCCCCGCCGGGACCGAGTTGGATGAGTGGCGGGGGGAGACGCTGATCAGCCTGGTCGGGTTTCGGTTCCTCAACACGCGGCTGCTGGGGATCCCCATCCCCGGCCACCGCGATTTCGAGGAGGTGAACCTGCGGTTCTATGTCCGTCGGCGCACCGCGGAAGGCTGGCGACGCGGCGTGGTCTTCCTGCGCGAAATCGTCCCGCGCGCCGCCGTCAGTTTCGTGGCGAACACGATCTACCACGAACGGTACGTCACGCGGCCCATGCGGCATGCGATCGTCCCGCCGGACCAGGACCAGCCGCATGGCGTGGTCCAGTATCACTGGCGGACGGGCGCGAGTTGGGCGAGTCTACGAGTCGACATCGCCGGCACACCTGAGTCGCCCGAGCCGGGATCCGAGGCGGAGTTCATCACCGAGCACTACTGGGGCTATACCCGCCGGCGCGATGGTTCGACCGCCGAGTACGGAGTGGAACATCCCGCGTGGCGCGTCTGGCCGGGCCGCGACTCAACTTTTCATGGCGACGTTGGTTCGCTCTACGGCCGGGAGTTCACCGCGATCCTGACCGGCGAGCGTCCCTGCTCGGCGCTGGTCGCCGAGGGGTCGCCGATCGTCGTGCGGCGTGGTGTGATCTGTCGCTAAACGGCGATTTTCGCCGAGCCTTCGTGAGTGACGTGGCGAAGGCGCAGAGGCCGATCCCCATCAACTTTGGTGACGGCGGCCGGGGCGGGTGCCCCGGCCGATCGCTCGAGGGGGACGGGTGTCGTGTCGGCCTTAAAATCGTAGCGGTTCGGCGGTTTCTGCTGGAATTGGTCGCGCGAACTTGCGAGATTACAAACTCCGAGGCGGCTCCGTGGCTGGTCGGCCCGGTGTCCCGGTCGATGACAATGGATACCCGCTCGCAGGAGGCTGACGCGGCGGCTCGCAGGTCGGGCCGTGCGGCCGCAGGATGATCGCCGTGCCTCTCAAGTCGATTCCGCTGGAAGAACCGACGATCAACCTCACGTCGATGCTCGACGTGGTGCTGCTCTTGATCATGTATTTCATGCTGGCGACCCGCTTCATCGAAGAGGAGCGGCAGTACGACATTCAATTGCCGACGGCGTCGTCCGGCGCGGCCCTCACCAGTCAACCCGACGAAATCGTGGTGAACGTCGCCGAGACCGGCGTGATCACCGTCCGGACGCAAACCCACACGGTCGAGGAACTGGAAGGTCTGTTGAAATCGGCGCGCGAGGCGTTTCCCGGGCAAATCGTCATTGTCCGCGGCGATGGTCGCGTGCCTTACCAACGGGTGATGGACGTGATGTCCGCCGTCCGGCGGTCGGGAATTCGCAACGTGTCGTTGGCCAATCGCCCGCCGGAAGGGGAAGAGTGATGCCGGCGACGTGGGAACGCGCCTGGGAGCTCGTGATCGGCGGGGCGAACGCCTCGACCGGCGAGATGTTCCTGCGCGGGGCCCTCATCGGCTGCTCGCTGTTCGCCTCGGTGCAACTGTTGTTCATGCTCGCAACGCGGTGGGGCGATCGACACGCGATGGCGAAGTCGTTCGTCCTGGCGATCCTCGTCCATCTTTGTCTGGGGCTCGGCTGGGCCGAGATCGCCGCCGTGCAGCGGGTCGTGCGAGACATCGCCACCAGCGAGGATCCGATCCCCATTCAACAAACGCTCAGCGAAGCGACCTTCGAGTCTCCCGCGCTCGAAGCGGGGAACACCCCCGTCTGGCAGCAACCGCTCGATCTCCCGGATGTCGTGGAGGAGCGGAGCGAAACGGGGTCCGCGGCCCGACCCGTCGTCGAGCGGGAACCATTGCCGCTCGATCGTCCCGCGGTCGAACTGCCGGACCCGGTCCGCGAGTTGCCGGCGATGGAACTCCCCGATTTCCCCACGCAGGCGATCGCCGAGGAAACGACCCCCGTCCCTGAAGCCGTCGAGCCTGAACTCGCCACGGCGACCGGAACTCCGGCGGCGATCGACAGTGTTGAGCGACCGGCCGCCGAAGCGCGCCCCGAAGCGGGAGCGGTCGCGAACACCCGCGTCCGACAACCGGTGACGCGCGAACGGCCGACGGAGGCGCTGACCGAAATCGAACCGACGGAAGCCCCGCTGGGCACCGCGCAGCGGATGGCGCCCGACCCCGAAGAGCTCGCCCTGTCGACCCCGTTGCCGTTGGATCAGAACCCCGAACTGCCCCGCGCGCAAGGTGAAACATCCGACACGATCGTTCGCAAGGCGGGCCCGGCGACGATGCCCCTCGATCAACCCGCGGCGGGGGTTCCCAGTCCCGCGACGACCGGGTCCAAGCCGAGCACCTTCACCCGCGGCGCGCGACGGGGGACCACGGGACCGTCCGAGTCGATGGAAGTCGCCCGCGTGGAAACGTTCCGGCCGAATCGCGATGCCGGCGGCGAACGGTTGCAAGCGGGCCAGCGCCCCAGCTTCACCGATGCCGATGCCGCCCCGACGCCGGAACTCATCCGCCGCAAGCCGCAAGGGGCCTTGATCGGGACGCGGCCCAACACCGCGGCAAGCACCTACAAGCTGCGGCGTCGCGATGGCCGGCGCGACACGGCGCTCCGCAACGGAGGGACGGCCGAAACCGAAGCCGCGGTGGAGGACGCCCTCGCCTACTTGGCGCGGATGCAGGCACCGGAAGGCTCTTGGGACGCCGATCAACATGAGGGCGGCGTCCGCGAAGTGCGGCAGATTGACGCCGGGAAACCGCCCGGCGGCAAAGAGACCGATACGGGGCTCACGGGGCTGGCGATCCTGGCCTATCTGGGAGCCGGCTACACGCACGAGGAAGGCCGATACGCCGAGCCGATCCGCAAGGCAATCGATTGGTTGATCGCCCAGCAACGCGAGGACGGCTACCTCGGCGGCGGCGCGACCTATTACGACCAGATGTACTGTCACGGCATCGCGACATACGCCCTCGCCGAGGCGTACGGCATGCAGACCGATCCCGCGAAGTATCCCACGCTGCGCGACGCCGTCACCCGCGGCGTATGGTACATCATCGAAACCCAGAACGAGGATGGCGGCTGGCGGTATCGCAAGGGAGCCTCCCTCAGCGACATGAGCATGTTCGGTTGGCAATTGATGGCGCTCAAAAGCGCGGAGCTGGCGGGGATCGCGACCCCCTCCAACACCCGCGGCGGGATGATCCAGTTCCTGAAGGACCGCAGCCGGGGGAACTCGGGGGGGCTCGCCGGATACAAGCAAGAGAGCCAGCCGAGCCCCGCGATGACCGCCGAGGCCCTGTTCTGTAAGCAGATGTACGGACTGCGCCGCAGCAGCCCCGCCGGCGTGGAAGGGGTCCGCTACCTGCAGGCGAACCTCCCCGATGTGTCGCGGCCCGATGAGTACTACTGGTACTACGGCACGCTGGCGATGTTTCAGTACGGCGGCGAACCTTGGAACGCCTGGAACGGGAAGATGCGCGACACGCTGGTCCGTTTGCAGCGTCGCGGCGGCGAACTCCAGGGGAGTTGGGATCCCATCGGTCCCTGGGGCAGCGTCGGCGGCCGCATCTACTCGACGGCGCTGAGCACGATGTGCCTCGAAGTCTATTACCGTTTCCTGCCGCTCTATCAGGTGACGGGGGCGGAGTAGCAAACGCCAAGCTGGGGCCGTTCCGCCGCGCGATGACGACAGAGTCGGAGCCATCCGTGTGCCACTGGCTCGGCCAGTGGTCTTTTTGCGAGGGACTTTTGACCGGAATCGCCCAACTCGAACCGGTGGAATTCAAGACATCCCCGGCATACCACGACTTCTCGTAGGATTTCCCTCGGCGAGCATGGGATAGAGACTCACTCCGCGGCAGGACGGGAGGTCGTGATCGGATTCGCGCGCGGGATCACGCCGAGGTCGACTCGCAGCGAATCGGCCGCCCACGTGGCGGCGGCGAAGCCTTCGTCGAAAAGC